>NZ_QAJQ01000013.1:0-27945 GCF_003852395.1 Pedobacter sp. KBW01 | reverse complement strand
ACTATTGCCGAAATCCCCATTTTCGTATGAAAGATCTCTGGATATTTTGTAAATAACTTCAAGTTTGTCTGCCAATATGGTTTTACTCATTTCCGGATCATTTTCTACTTCCGACATTACCTGATATATTTTATTGGCAACACCATCGTGAACTTTTTTAACATATTTGAGTTCTGTTTTTTTAACTTCCAGTTCTTTTTCTTTCTTAAGCTCTTTTTGTCTTCTTCTGTATAGGATGAAACCCACTATTAAAAGGAGTATTAAGGTTCCTATGCCAATATTTTTGCGGAGGATATCATTTTGTTTTTCTGCATTTTCTGCCTGGGCTTTTAGAAAATCGGCCTTGCTCTTCTCCGTTTCGTAACGGATAAGGGCAAATTGATTTTTGGCTGCGCTACGGGCATTCTGAACACTATCATTTAGTGTTTCATATACGTTAAAAAAATGTTTTGTTTCTTTTGGAGGGCTTAGTTTAATGAGTTTTTGTAAAGCTTCTAATTGATCGGTCGCACTTTTTAAATTTTGCGCCACGTTATACATGCTGTGTGCATAAAGAAGTGCACTATCTGGCTGTTTTAAAGTATAATAGTCGGAGAGATGGGCATAGCTTGAATTTTGTCCCCATAAATCATTTTCTTTTTTTCGAATCTGTAATGATTTCAAAAAGTCTGGGACAGGATTATATGCCGGGTTTTGAAGCCATTTTGTCTTAGCAATATTGGTTAATACGCGGGCATATTCTTTCTCATTTTTAGCGGTTTTTGCTAATATCTGATCATATATGTTTAATGCAGATTTATAGTCCTTTATTTCTTGGTACACTTTAGCTTCATTATTTAAATACATACGGGTATCTAAAGAATCATCAGAGAACTTGATGGCTGATCCATATAGTTTTAAAGAATTGTTGTAATCCTTTAAATTATAGGTCGCAATACCTAAATTATTATAATTTGATCCGAGGTAATAATGGTGTTTCGGATTGTTTTCATTAAGATATTTATTTGCCTGAAGCGAAGTTTCTTGCCCCCCAAAGTAATCACCTGCATTCGTTAGCAATATGGCCATATTAATGAGACTACTAGCTATACTTAAACTATCTCTGTTTTGTATACCAAATTCTTTTGCCTGATTAAATTGTATAAAGGCACTATCAGGTTTCCCACTGTCCCTGTACTTTTTTGCTAAATCGTAGTATGGGTTGTGAAATTTCTTTTCTAGATTTTCTTTTTTTGAACAAGAAAATAACAGTAAAACAATGAGTAATGAGAAGAGCGGTTTCAATGGCTTTTTTTTATCCGAAAATACAAAAAATAAAAGCTTTTTAATTACTTCAGATTTTTTGTAAGAAGTGACTACAGTACTTTGGATATAGTCAGGGTAAAAAAAGGAAGGCGGTTGTAAACCACCTTCCTTGAACAATACTACCTTGGAGGATTTTGTCCTGTATCGCCACCAGTTCCATCATCGCCTGGATCGGTTGGATCTGTATCTCCAGGATCTCCTGGGGCACCAGGATCGGTACCGTTGGTACTAACTGTTGTATTTGTATTGTGTATGCAGTTGTTATTTGTATCTGCAGGGGTTGCCAAGCCTAATAAGATGGCAATGAATAATGGTAAAAACATAACTTCAAATTTTTTAAGGATAATTACTATGGAGGGTACCCGCGAACCATTCGCAAGCCCTTCTCCGGGTTTGTAAATCAGAAGGCCTTCTGAAAAATTTGGGAAGTCTGAGTTTCCATCGCGGGAGCTTTATAACTGCTTCCCAAGCCGGCTACGAACCACCGCGATTTCTACTCTTTTTATTCAATTAATTTTTTGCTTAGATTAGTAAATGAATCGCCGCTTGAACTAATTGTTAGAACAAATATGCAGGCTTCAAAAAGCTTATTTTCAGAGAATTACGTTTTTTCCGATCATTCCGCCAGAATTCCGGAAAACCGTAAAAATTCCGAAAATTCCGCCCTATTTTTACACTTAAATTTTTGAAAAAATGCCTGAGGATTATAGAAAGGTGGTGTTTGAAGCCTATCAAAAGAAAAAACGTGATGGAAGTTTATCTTCAAATCTTATGGAGCCAACCCCAGGAAATTTGCGTGAGGAATGCATTATTGTTTGCCGTGAAAGATACGTTCCGGAAGATCATGAGATACTAAGACTGTTCTTCAGTAATGTAGATTGCGAAAAAGGTTATCTGACCACTCTGGAAAAATCACTAGCAAAAGAGTTTAAACAGACCTCTAATGTTTTAAAAGGCGGTGTGAAGAAACCCGGAATTAAATATTTTGAACTTTTAGCATGGCTAATCGGATTTCATCCAAAAACCAGTACTGCGTATTATATGGAGTTGCATCGGAACTCTCAAAAAGAAATTGAAGATAAAAGAAGGGGGTCAATTTCAGAGAAAAATACTTCGACCAATGCAGGTGTTGAAACTAATGTAAATACTAATGAAGGATTTATCCATGAAAGAAAAGATGTGGGAGAAACTTCAGAAGAAAAAAATGATGATCAGCAGGATGGTGAGGGAAAAAATGAAGTAGACATTTCAAAAGAAGAGGGAGAAGACAAAGCGGATGATGAGGAAAAAGATAAAAGAAAAACTTTACTAAAGGGCGGTGAAGATTCTAAGGATGGTGCGCAAAAAAATGATGAAACTTCAAATGGAGTGGCGGGGCATCAGCAAAATGGCGGAGAAAATGATGATGGCGGAAGTTTACAAGGTGAAAAAAATGGACCTAAACCTCCTGTTTCAACCCTCTTTAAAGTCGCCTGTTCTTTTATTATTCTTTTTGTGGTTAGCACAAGCTATTGGTTCTGGAAAAACAATGAGGATAAAGCCATTCATACTGCAAAGTCAATTGAGCAGTGCATGTACTGGACTGGCCAACACTACGAGCCCATTAATTGCGATAACAACGATTTAAATAAGCTGAAGATTCCCCTTAATAAAGAACAATTGGAACATCAGCAGCGCATCACCATGCCTGATACGCTTACCAATTATGCCTTGGGAATGGTTTGGTATGGAAAAGTAAATGGAAGCATAGATAAGACTCCACAATTTTATACCGATTCGGGAACTAATCCGCTTGATACCACCAGAAGATTATTGCCTGTAACAACCTATATGTTAAATAAGTATGTTTCGTACGAAAGGCATTTGTTAAATACCCTGGTTTGGACAGCCTCTTTACTGGTTTTATTTAGTTTGCTGATTACGCTGGCCTATAAAACGCGACCAAAGGCTGCACCAATTAAATAACACTAGTATTGCAGGTAAAAGAACGTTTTGATACACCTATATATAGGTATTATTTATTCTTCATTAAATATTGTAGTCGATGGTGGTGTAGTCAAAAAAACGACTACAATAATTTTGACTACATTTTTGTAGTCGTTTTTAGTGGCAAGGTAAAAATGACTACAGTTTGCTTTAAAATAGAAGTATTAATCTTTGGTATGCGCATATTGAGTACCTGGTACTTTCTGTTTGACTGTAGTAGCGAAGGCATTAAGGTTCCCGCGTTCGCGGGAATGACGATCACCTCAGCTGAGCGCCTTGGGTATTTGGTGCTTTCCGTGGCAAGATTGAAGATAATGCAGGAGATGCTTCGTTGCACTCAGCATGACAGCTTTGGCGTTATAAATTCCGTGTTTTCCGTGCCTCCGTGGCTAGATTGAAGATGATGCAAGAGATGCTTCGTTGCACTACCATTGACAAACCCCATAGAAGAACCGTCATTGCGAGGAGGAACGACGAAGCAATCTTACAACGATCGCTAGTTGAAATTAAATAGATGCTTTTATCCACCCATAGTAGTAAGATTGCTTCGTACCTCGCAATGACGACTCCGAAGGCGCTGTCACTAATATTGATTTTTATGAAATAAATTAACCCTCAGCATGACAATGTTGCCTACAATTAGCAGAATTAACCTCCGTAAAGCGCCTTCAGTGCATCATCCAAATGTGTAAAACTGAATGTAAAGCCTGCATCCAAAATCTTCTGCGCAGAAGTATTGTTGCTCATTAAAACAGCTTCAGTACGCTCGCCTAATAATAAGTTTAGTGCCGCCTTTGGTACGTATAATGGCCAGAAAGGGCGGTGCAGGTGCCTGGCAATAGCTTTAGTAAGTGTTTTATTGGTAACCGGAAAAGGCGCGCAGGCATTGTAACTCCCTTCCATTTTGGGGTTTTCGATGGCTTGGATATACATTTCAACCATGTCATCAATATGCAACCACGGTGTCCATTGTTTGCCTGTGCCCAAAGCTGCGGCGGCAAATAACTTTACTGGTTGGTGGAGCTGTGGCAATGCGCCACCCTGGGTACTCAACACAATGCCGGTACGTAATTTAACAATGCGCAGGCTAAGTTTTTTTCCTTCATCTACAGCATCTTCCCAAAGTTTACAGCATTCTGCTAAAAAACCGTAACCGTTAGGACTTTCTTCCGTTAATATTTCGTCGCCGCAATCGCCGTAATACCCTACTGCCGATGAAGAAATGAAAGATTTGATCTGGTGGCCGGGAGCAGATTTAATGGCGCTGAAAAGTAGTTCAGTAGATTTTACGCGACTATCTATAATTTGTTGCTTGCGTTCGGCCGTCCATTTTTTATCGGCAACGGCTTCGCCGGCTAAATGCACCACTGCATCTACACCCGCAATGCAAGCACCATCGATTGTTCCCTGGTAAACATCCCAGATAAAATTATTTGGATCTTTGTTGCTTTTTCGCGACAGGGTATTCACTTCATAACCCTTACTTAACAGTTGTTTTTTCAGTGCTGTACCAACAAGTCCGGTAGCCCCCGTAATCAGTATCTTCTTCGCCATGAGTTTAAAACACCAAAGATACAAAAGGGTTTTGTACAGAGATTAAAACGAGATTAAAAGGCTGATGATCCTTTTGTTACCTGTTTGTAAAGAATTGTTTAAGGGTTTGATGGAGTGGAAAAATAAAATAAATTTGTAAACGCGTTCTTATACTCCTTTTCGATAAAAGATGTCCAAAAAAATTTTAGTCTGGTTTAGAAACGATCTTCGCTTACATGATAATGAAATGTTGGTTGAAGCGATTGCTAAATCTGATTCGATTTTGCCTGTTTATATTTTAGATCACCGCTTGTTCGGAGAAACAAAATATGGTACCCTGAAAACCGGCAACATTAGGGCGCAGTTCATTTTAGAAAGCGTTTTAGGCTTACGCAATTCCTTAAAACAGATTGGTGGCAACTTACTAATTGCTGCAGGTAACCCCGAAGATATTATTCCGCAATTGGTGCAGGAATACGAAATTACCGAAGTGTACCACCACCGTGAGGTAGCGCGTGAAGAAACACATGTATCTACCCTGGTTGAAAATGCCTTGTGGAAACTGCGCATTAACCTTAAACATTTTATTGGCCATACCTTATATAATAAAGAAGATTTACCTTTTCCGATTAAAGATATCCCCGACGCGTTTAACCAGTTTAAAAAGAAAATTGAACGCGATTCGATTATTAAACCTTGCTTTGCTGCGCCCGATCGCATTAATGTAGCGGAAGTAATTGACTGGGGTACCTTGCCATCGCTTGCAGAACTTAACCTTTTGGTGCAGGAAAAAGACCAGCGTGCTGATTTTGAGTTTACAGGTGGTGAGGCCGAGGGATTGGTACATTTACAAAAGGTTATTGTAGCCATGCAACAGGCTGCTACTACCAAGAATTTAATTTTAGCGTCGAAATTATCGGCATGGCTGGCCATGGGCAGCTTATCGCCGCGTAAGGTGTACTGGGAAATTAAAAAAATGGAAGGTGTGCCTAATACCAAAGCCATGTTTAACCATATTTTATTGGGATTGTTGTGGAGAGATTATTTCCGTTTCATGTTTAAGAAATATGGCAATACCTTTTTTAATCCGGATGGATTTGGAAGCCAGGGTTTGGTCGATGTATCAAACGAACAGGAGAATTTTAATAAATGGCGTAGTGGACAAACAGGCTTTGCGGTAGTTGATGCAGTAATGACGGAGTTAAACCAAACAGGTTTTATTTCGAACATTGCCCGCCAAACAGCCGCACTTTACCTGATTAATAATTTGGAGGTGAGCTGGATTTTTGGAGCGGCTTATTTTGAAGAAAAACTGATCGATTACAATCCGGCCAGTAACTGGGGTAATTGGGCCAATGTGGCAGGGGTTGGTAACGATCAAAAATCGAAAAGTGTTTTCAATCTCGATAAAAACATTAAGAACCTCGATCCGAAAGGTAACTATGCTACCATCTGGGCTTCGTAGGGAATGAATAAAGGATGGAGTTTTGAATGATAGCATAGTTGATTTACTTAGTGTAAAAGATCTGATCTAATGGTAAATTTAAAAAATCACTCATTTAATCGTTCGGTAATTCAATCATTTCTAAATTCAGTCATTCAATAATTCAATCGTTTGATAATAATAATTCTAAATTCCATCAATATGATTTTTAATGCAGTTTTTTGCCGATAATGTAAGGTAAAATTCTAATTTTGTAATGCTTATAGTAAACAGTTAATAATGGGTAGTTTATCTTATCTTAACGGCGCAAATGCCGAATATATAGATGCTTTATATCAGTCGTATCAGCAGGATCCTGAATCAGTTGAGTTTGGTTGGCAAAAGTTTTTTGAAGGTTTCGATTTTGGAAGAGGATCGGAAGCCACCGCAGTAACAGTAGAAACTCCGGAACAATTTTTAAAAGAGGTTAATGTACTTAACCTGATTGATGGCTACCGTAGCCGCGGTCACTTATTTACGCATACCAACCCGGTACGCGAAAGACGCAAACACTTACCAACTTTAGAACTTTCTAACTTCGGCTTATCTGATGCTGATTTGGAAACCGTTTTCAACTCTGGTGTTGAACTTGGTATTGGTGCAGCAAAACTGAAAGATATTGTTGCTGTTTTAAAACAAACATATACGCACTCTATTGGTGCCGAATATAAATTTTTGCGTACTCCTGAAGTGTTGAACTGGATTCAGCAAAAAATGGAAAGTGTGCGCAATACGCCTAATTTTTCTATCGAAGAGAAAAAACGCATCTTGCGTAAATTAAACGAAGCGGTAAGTTTCGAAAATTTCCTGGGTACAAAATTTTTAGGACAAAAACGTTTCTCATTAGAAGGAGCAGAAGCTTTAATCCCAGCACTTGATTCGGTAATCGAAAAAGGTGCAGAATTGGGTATTGAAGAGTTTGTAATTGGTATGGCTCACCGCGGTCGTTTAAACGTGTTGGCCAATATCATGCAAAAAACCTATAAAGATATTTTCGCCGAGTTTGAAGGTAAAAGCTACAACCCTGATACCCCATTTGGTGGCGACGTAAAATACCACTTAGGTTATTCTACCGATGTAACTACCAATGCTGGTAAAAGCGTTCACTTAAGTTTATGCCCAAATCCATCGCACTTAGAAACTGTTGATGGGGTGGTAGAAGGTATGAGCCGTTCTAAAATCGATTTTAAATACGGTGGCGACAATAGTCGTTTAGCGCCGATTTTGATCCATGGTGATGCATCAGTAGCCGGACAAGGTATTGTTTACGAAGTAATCCAGATGGCTGGTTTGGAAGGTTATAAAACTGGTGGTACCATTCACCTGGTAATTAACAACCAGATTGGTTTTACCACTAACTATAAAGATGCACGTACCAGTACTTACTGTACTGATATTGCCAAGGTAACTTTATCGCCTGTTTTTCACGTAAACGGCGATGATCCTGAGGCTTTGGTTTATGCCATTAACCTGGCAATGGAATACCGTCAGAAATATAAAAACGACGTTTTCATTGATATTCTTTGCTACCGTCGTTTCGGTCACAATGAGTCTGATGAGCCTAAATTCACTCAGCCTTTATTGTACAAAACAATTGAAAAACACCCTAACCCAAGGGAAATTTATATTGAGCAGTTAACTAAAGAAGGCTCGCTGGAGGCAGGTTTGGCAAAAGAAATGGAAAAAGATTTCCGTGGTATTTTGCAGGAACGTTTAAATGAAGCCAAGGCATTTGTTGCCGCCAACACCGAAGTTAAATTTGGTGGTGCATGGGCAGATTTACGTATGGCTACGCCTAAAGATTTCGAAGTTTCTCCGGTTACTGCTGTTAAAAAAACAACTTTACTTGAAATTGGTAAACGCATTACCACTTTACCATCAAATAAAAAGTTCTTCAAAAAAATCGAAAAACTATTTGTTGAGCGTACCAAAATGGTTAACGAAACACATGTTTTCGATTGGGCAATGGGCGAACAACTGGCTTATGGTACTTTGTTATCAGAAGGTAAACGTGTTCGTTTAAGTGGTCAGGATGTAGAACGTGGTACTTTCTCTCACCGTCATGCGGTTTTAACCTTAGAAGACAGCGAGGAAGAATATGTACCATTGGCTAACATTTCAGATCAGCAGGCTGCATTTGATATTTACAACTCGCACTTATCAGAATATGGTGTTTTAGGTTTCGAATATGGTTATGCCATGGCTAACCCGAATGCTTTAACCATCTGGGAAGCACAATTTGGCGATTTCTTTAACGGTGCGCAAATTGTTGTCGATCAGTATATCGCAAGTGCCGAAACCAAGTGGCAGCGCGAAAACGGTTTGGTAATGTTATTGCCTCACGGTTACGAAGGTCAGGGACCAGAGCACTCATCAGCACGTATTGAGCGTTTTATGGAGCTTTGTGCAGATTATAACATGCAGGTTGTAAACTGTTCTACTCCGGCTAACTTCTTCCACGTTTTACGTCGCCAGTTTAAACGCGATTTCCGTAAACCTTTGGTTGTATTTACGCCAAAAAGTTTATTGCGCCATCCGGCCTGTGTTTCTAAATTAGAAGAATTTACCGAAGGTGGCTTTAAAGAGGTAATTGACGATGTAAACGCTAAAGTTGCAGATGTAAACCGTATCGTTTTCTGTAGCGGTAAAATTTACTACGAATTACTGGAGAAACAACAAGCTGATAAATTGAAGCATGTAGCACTTGTTCGTGTAGAGCAATTGTATCCTACTCCGGTTGATCAGATGGAAGCCATCCAGAAAAAATATAAAAATGCCAAAGAAGTTTTCTGGGTACAGGAAGAACCTGAAAACATGGGTGCATGGCCATACTTGTTCCGCAAGTTGTACAAAACTGCCTTGAAAGGTATTGATGTAATTTCGAGAAGAGAGAGCAGCAGTACAGCTACAGGTTTTGCAAAACAACATGCCAACCAGCAAGCTTATATTTTAGCTAAAGCTTTCGAAATTCCGGTAACAGAAGATGTGAAAGATATTGCTAAAAAAGCAACAAAAAAATTAGTTCAAATCGATTAAAGGCATTGCGCTAAGCGTTTAGGGCATGGCGTTAGGTCTTGATAATTGATTATTGAAATTTGATCATTAGAAAGATAATAAAGACATATTTTATATTATGAGTTTAGAGATAAAAGTTCCACCTGTAGGTGAGTCGATAACAGAAGTTGTTTTATCACGTTGGATAAAAAACGATGGTGATGTTGTTGAAATGGATGAAGTGATAGCCGAATTAGAATCGGATAAGGCTACATTCGAATTAACTGCAGAACAAGCTGGAACTTTAAAAACCATAGCAGCCGAAGGCGATACTTTAGCCATTGGTGCAGTAGTTTGTAAAATTGAAGACGGTGGTGCAGCTCCTGCCAAAGCTGATGCGCCAAAAGCGGAAGAGAAAGCGGTTGTTGCTGAAGAAAAAACTGCAGCTCCTGTTGCTGAAAAATCAGGTGAAAGCTATGCTACAGGTACTCCATCACCTGCTGCTGGTAAAATCCTTGCCGAAAAAGGCATCGATGCATCGGCTGTAAAAGGTACTGGTGTTGATGGTCGTATTACTAAAGATGATGCTGTTAAAGCAGAAGCTGGTAAAAAAGCCGAAGCTCCTAAAGCCAGCGCTCCTGTTGCTGCTGCAGCACCTGCTGGTGGCCGTGGCGAGCGTCGCGAAAAAATGTCGCCGTTGCGTAGAACAGTTGCAAAACGTTTGGTTGCTGTTAAAAATGAAACCGCAATGTTAACCACCTTTAACGAGGTTAACATGAAACCAATTATGGATTTACGCGGAAAATATAAAGATCAGTTTAAAGAGAAATTTGGTGTTGGTTTAGGTTTTATGAGCTTTTTTACTAAGGCTGTAACCGAAGCTTTAAAAGATTTCCCTGCTGTAAATGGTCGTATTGAAGGCGAAGAATTGGTTTACAATGATTTTGCCGATATTTCAATTGCCGTATCTGCTCCAAAAGGTTTAGTAGTTCCGGTTATCCGTAATGCAGAGAGCATGACTTTGGCACAGATTGAGAAATCGGTATTAGAGCTGGCTTTAAAAGCACGCGATAGCAAATTAACCATCGAAGAAATGACTGGCGGAACCTTTACTATCACCAACGGTGGTGTATTTGGTTCAATGATGTCGACCCCGATTATTAACGCGCCACAATCGGCTATTTTAGGTATGCACAACATTGTTGAGCGTCCGGTTGCTGAAAAAGGTGAAGTGGTAATTCGTCCGATGATGTACGTTGCTTTATCTTACGATCACAGAATTATCGACGGACGTGAGTCTGTAGGTTTCCTCGTTCGTGTGAAACAATTATTAGAAGATCCGGCTAGATTGTTACTAGGCGTTTAAATCTTGAGGATTCGTCATCCTGAATTTATTTCAGGGTCTTTTATTGATAGAGAAGTCAAGTTTATAGTCATTGTGCTATAAAACTTGACTTCTTTTGTATTTAATGATGAAATTAACATTCAACTCCAAATTCCTTTTTATTGCTCTCACTATTTTTATAATTGAGGTTTTAATCGGCAAGTATCTCAACGATCCCTTCATACGGCCGTTTGGTGGCGATGTGCTGGTTGTTGTCCTGATTTATGCCTTCCTTAGGATTTTCCTTAAAGCCAATAACAAGAACCTGGCTTTAGGTGTCTTAATTTTTTCTTTTATTATTGAGTTTCTCCAAAAGGTAAATTATGTTGCATGGTTTGGTTTGGAAAATAATAAGCTGATGTGCACGCTCATGGGTACGTCTTTTAGTGTGTACGATCTGCTTGCTTATTTTGCAGGTTACCTGATCTGTTTGTGTTTTAAAGATTAAGTTGCATCTGCATTGTGTCGTCATCTCGACTGGAGCAAAGCGGAATGGAGAGATCTTTTCTCAGGGTTTAATAAAAAGATTTCTCCACTACGGTCGAAATGACGGTTTATTTAAGATTTAGATAATTCCTTAATGGGTTTAATATCCAGTTGTTTAAATTCTACCTCACTGCCTTCCGCCTGCAAGGCAATCTGCCCGCTGCTTGCGGTACAATTGGTGCCATAATTTACCAGGGCACCATTTACCCAAACTTTAACTTCGTTATTTAAACATTGGATAATCATGGTATTCCATTCGCCAAGTGGTTTTTCGCTGCCATCGGTTAGGTTTTTAATGCGGCGCAGTTTATCGCCGTTTACGCCCCAGTTCTCTTTTGGCCCACGTCTGGCAAGCATATCGGGTACAGTAATGTCTTCTTCAATGCACCAGAAATCGCCGGCATCTTTATGTTGCATTTGTACTTCTAAAGATTTTGGAAACATGCCGTATAATGCCCTTGGGGTTGAGGCGTGTACTAAAACACCACAGTTGCCAGGTTTGCCGGCAAAACGGTACTGTACGGTTAATTGGTAGTTTTTATAAATTTTATCGGTTATTAAATGACCACCTGGTGTGCCTAAACTTACCAGCATACCACTGCGAACAATAAACGGATTAATGGTGTCTGGTTTCTTATCCATTGCAGGTACATCTACATGCCAGCCTTTTAAATCTTTGCCGTTAAAAAGGCTCTTTTGAGCAAATGTAGATAAGTTAAAAGTAACGAATAGAAGCAGGATGGTGTATAATTTCATAGCTATATTTGGTTTTGGTTATTTCAAATATAAGATTTTAAGGGAATAAGTATTAGACTAATTAATTGAGCGGTCGTATCCTTTTATCGTCCTCGTTTGTAACGAGGATGACTGAGCATGGCGATTGTTATTTAAGATATCGCATTAGAAATGCGAAGCTCGTTAATCCTCGTTGCAAACGAGGACTATGTTTTAATATTAAATCCTTCGCCACTCAATGCTAATTTCAATAATTCCTGATAAGCATTTCCGGTCATACCGAGCAGTTGTGCAAAGGCAGGTTCGGTTTTAATGCCCTGTTTTTTTAAGCTGATAATTTCCTGCCTGAAGGTCTCGCCCTTTTCCAACAAAATCTGGTGTTCTATCAGCATGTGGCGGTAAGCATTTTGCTGAGTTGTTGGTATGGATTGTCCGAAGATTTCGAATTCAAAACCCTCAATAAAGAAATTGGCTTTGATGGATTGAAAGCTTGGGTTTTCGGTAATCATAAAGCCTTTTTCGTTTTGGAAGAGATCAGTTAATATTTTAGTGAATGTTGCTTTATCCTGCACATAGCATATAATATCCAAATCGCTGCTTTCTATATCGATGTTTATCGGGATGGTGCCGGTGAGAATAGGGCTGAAGGCCGTTAGTTTTTCGAGTATCTGATGTGCGGTCAAAACCTGATAAGCTTGCTGTTGCTTTTCGTTCCCGGATTGGAGATAGGAAATGTTGAGGAAGTTGATCATTTAGTTTCTTTTATTTTAAAATAAGACAGATCGAATACTTTGATTTTACTACTTACAAAACCGTTAGGAAATTGAACCTGTTTAGTTTCTGCCAATCCTGTTTGATAAAATTTTAAACCTTCGCAGGCTATAAGTTCACTCGAACGATTTTCTTTTTGGCACTTGTTTATTACTTTCCAGTCGAATAGAAAATGTCCGGCAGAAAAGGTGGTTAAATCTATCACATAAGGAATATCGTATTGCATATTCAGAGCGGTTATTAACATATCTACGCCCGTATTGTTATTTTTAATTTCAAAAGTTAGTTCTTTTATGCCGCCACTGGTTCTAAATTGCAAATTAAGTGTATCCTTTTTAAATTGTATTTTATTCAATTTCTGTTCTACACCATTCGGAATAAATGAAGGGGATACCAAAGTTTTGATGGAATAATTTGAAGTGCCGTTCTTGAATTGAAGATCAGGTAGCAGTAAACGGAATTTAATATCTGCACATAAGCATTGTGCGTATAGCTGTACAACATTTAAAATTAGAAACACAATTAAAAAAGAGATTTTTTTCATGGCCTGAATTGTTTTTTATGTTGCGAACTTTTTAATTTAACGAATTTCTCATTTATCAGCCGATAGGTTCCAGGCGCTAAACATTCTCTGCAATTGTTTTTAAAAGTTCTCGAAACCCTTAAATAAAGTCCATCGAATTTGATTTGCGATCTGCAGCTTTCTACACGGGTTTTGGCTTTTTTGTTTGTTCTTTTAAAATAATTATCATCACTTTCATGCGGTCTTTGTTCTAGCATGTGCCAGGTTTCCCGCTCGTACTCACTTTCAAATTCAATACATTTCGAATTAAGTGTATTAATGATCACATAATTGGATGTTCTCCAAACAGTTTCGCGTGCTGATCCACCTCTGGTATTTTCGAAAACAATGAAATTCCTGGTCATTTTTATTTCATCTAAAGCAGGAGCCTCAGAAAATGTTTTTGGATCAAATAGAATATATTTACTACCTGTTTTTCTGATCAGGAAAAAACCGTCGCCACTTTCGCTCTTAGTTGTGATATAGGTGTTATCATTTATTTTTTTAATGTCCTCGCCGTAAGTTTTTGGATTGAAATTCCGTAAGGTATCTACAGCTTCCATGTTATAAAAGCTTAAGCTGGTTCCGTTTTCTTGAGCGAAGATATTTTCAACGGCGAAGAGCAGTGTTATAAGGAGTAGTTTTTTCATAAGTTGTATCAGTAGCTGGAGGAAGATGAAGTTTAATGCAGGATAAAAATAGATAATTTGGTTTTTATTAGTTGATATGACACCAAACAATAGCACATAAAAAAAGCCCGTCTCAGTTAAGAAACGGGCTTTGTATGTTTTATTTAAAAGTTTTAAGATGCAGAAACAAGTTCAGCATGACGATCGGGGAGATTAATCCTCTACAATCTCACTGTTAATGCTCACATCATCCTTTACATCTTCTTTAAAGTAGTTTTTCTGGAAGATCAGGATAAGTATTACACCAATCGAAATGGCTGCATCAGCAAGGTTAAAAACAGGTCTGAAGAAAACAAACTCCTCGCCTCCCCAAATGGGTAACCAGGTAGGGAAATGTCCTTCAGCAATCGGGAAATAGAACATATCTACCACACGACCATGGAACCAGCTTTCGTAGCCATAAATTTTGCCATAAAAAACCGAATCGATAATGTTTCCCAATGCACCCGAAAAAATCAGGGCCACATTTAAGATCAATCCGCGGTGGTATTTATGTTTAATTAAGTAGTGTAAGCCATAACCAATACCACCTACCGCTGCAATGCGGAAAAGCGATAAAGCCAGTTTACCAAATTCGCCGCCAAACTCCATTCCAAAGGCCATCCCGTTATTTTCGGTGAAATGGATAATACACCATTTTCCGATAATGTGGAACTCCTGTCCAAGGTACATATGTGTTTTTACCCAGGTTTTAATCAGCTGATCGGCCAATAAAACCAAAAAGATAACAATTAAAGGTTTTGTATAGCCTTTCATTAACCCTGCTTTAGTTTAGCTTCCATACTTAAAGTAGCATGTGGTACAGCACGTAAACGTTCTTTCTGGATCAGTTTACCGGTTTCGCGGCAAATACCATAAGTTTTGTTTTCAATACGTACCAGGGCATTCTCCAGGTTATCGATAAACTTTTTCTGACGGGCAGCCAATTGATTGATTTGCTCTTTCTCCATTGTTGCCGAACCATCTTCTAATGTTTTGTAAGCACCTGAAGTATCTTCTGTACCATTGGCGTTCGGATTGCTTAAAGATGCAGTTAATGCATTAAGTTCCTCTTTTGCCATGCGCAATTTATCTTGAATTAATTCTTTAAATTCCTGAAGTTCACTGTCTGAGTAGCGCGTTTTATTACTGTTTTCCATGTTTGTAATTTAGTTTTCTAATATATGGATTTATATTTTAGTTACCGAAATGCTTAACTCAACATCATCTATCACGATTTTGTTTGCATTATTTACAGTATCTGTTAATTCTAGTGTATCAGCTAAGATTTCGTCGCAAATGTAGGCTTTGTTACCAGCCACAGCATTCGCCACCAAGTTATCATTTTGTAACGAAACTTTAATCCTGTCGGTTACTTCAAAATTCAATTCTTTACGTAAATTCTGGATGCGGTTAACCAGCTCACGCGAAATACCTTCCTGTTTAAGTTCTTCAGTAATGGTCACATCAAGTGCTACTGTTAAACTGCCCAGGTTGGTTACCTGCCATCCCGGAATATCTTCCGCAAAAATTTCTACGTCGTCATTTAAATCGATAGCATGCTGAATGTTATTGCTGCCAACTACAACGATAAAACCATCAACTTCTAAGCGTTGGATATCATCCTGATTTGCATTTTCTAAAGCTTCCTTAACGGTAGCCATATCCTTACCCACCTTTTTACCTAACGATTTAAAGTTAGGTTTCAGTTTTTTCTTCACAATGCCATGTGTATCGGTAATAAACTCGATATGCTTTACATTGGTTTCTGAAAGAATATAATCGGCAACTTTTGAGATTTTTTGTTCAAAATCGCCGTTTAGCGAAGGAATTAAGATTTTAGCTAAAGGCTGACGTACATTAATGCCCGATTTTTTACGCAATGATAAAACCATCGAAGAAATATCCTGTGCATATAGCATTCTTTCGTTCAGTGCATTATCAATTAAGTTCTCATCGGCGTCATTCCATAATGTTAAGTGTACTGATTCTGAAGCGTAAGCATCAGTAATGGTTAAATTTCTGTATAACCAATCTGCAAAGAACGGCGCAACCGGACTCATTAACTGGGCCAAAGTTTCCAAACAGGTATAAAGTGTTTCGTAAGCAGCACGCTTATCATCGGTCATTTCACCTTTCCAGAAACGGCGGCGACTTAACCTGATGTACCAGTTACTCAAATGCTCATCGACAAAGGCCTGAATGGCACGGGTAGCTTTTGTAGGTTCGTAAGTGTTGTAATTTTCATCAACTTCGTTGATTAAATTTTGCAACAGCGATAAAATCCAACGATCCAGTTCCGTGCGGTCTTCAACCTTGCTCAGGTTATTCTTGTCGATCTCGAATTTATCGATATTTGCATATAAGGCAAAGAAAGCATAGGTGTTGTAAAGCGTACCGAAGAATTTACGGCGAACTTCTGCAATCCCTTCGATATCGAATTTTAAGTTATCCCATGGGTTCGCATTAGAAATCATGTACCAACGCGTAGCATCAGCACCATATTCGTTTATCGTTTGGAACGGATCTGCGGCATTGCCCAAACGTTTAGACATTTTTTGTCCGTTTTTGTCCAACACCAATCCATTCGAAACTACGTTTTTGTAGGCTACTTTATCAAAAACAAGTGTAGAAATTGCATGCAAGGTATAAAACCATCCACGGGTTTGGTCTACACCTTCAGCAATAAAATCTGCCGGGAAGTCTTCATTGCCATCAATGGTGTCTTTGTTTTCGAAAGGGTAGTGCCATTGCGCATAAGGCATGGCGCCGCTATCAAACCAAACGTCAATTAAATCGCTTTCGCGGTTCATGGGTTTGCCTGATGGAGAAACCAAAACAATGCCATCAACAACATTCTTGTGCAAATCAATCAGGTCATAATTTTCTTCAGACATGTTTCCGATTTCAAATCCTTTAAATGGATTTTCCTTCTGGAAACCTGCTGCGATTGATTTTTCAATGGCGTTGTAAAGTTCTTCAACCGAACCAATTAATACTTCTTCTTTTTTATCTTCCGTTCTCCAGATAGGCAATGGAATTCCCCAATATCTCGATCTGGATAAATTCCAGTCGTTCGCATTTTTGAGCCAGTTTCCGAAACGGCCTTCGCCGGTAGATTTTGGTTTCCAGTTGATGGTTTCATTCAAGTCGAACATTCTGTCTTTAACATCAGTTACTTTAATGAACCAGGAGTCTAAAGGATAATATAAAAGAGGCTCGTCAGTTCTCCAGCTGTGTGGATAACTGTGTACGTATTTTTCTACTTTAAAAGCTTTATTCTCTTCCTTTAATAAGATGGCAATTTCTACATCTACTGATTTCTCAGGAGCTTCGCCAGCATTATAATATTCGTTTTTTACATATTTACCTGCAAAAGGGCCAACATGTTTGGTAAACCGTCCTTGCAAATCGACTAAAGGAACCGCAATTTCGTTGTCATCCAAAACCAGCATGGGTGGAATTTCCGGAATCGCTTCTTTAGCAACTTTAGCATCATCCGCACCAAAGGTAGGTGCAGTATGTACAATACCGGTACCGTCTTCTGTGGTAACAAAATCTCCAGAAATTACCCGGAAAGCATTTTCAGGGCTTTGATAAGGTAATGCGTAGGTTAAAAGTTGTTCATATCTGATTCCAACCAACTCCGATCCTTTACATTCAGTCAGAATCTTGTAAGGTATTTTCTTATCACCAGCTTTAAAATTTGCAAAATCTCCGGCTTCAGTGCTTTCAAAGAAAACTTTGCTGAATTGTTTGCCAACCAGGTTTTTTGCCAAAATTACATTCGTTGGCAAAAAGGTATACTGGTTAAAAGTTTTAACTAAAACATAGTCGATTTTTGGCCCTACGGTTAAGGCAGTATTCGATGGTAAAGTCCATGGAGTTGTAGTCCATGCCATTAAATAAATATCGCCAAATGATTGTAAAAAGGCAGGTAAAGTATCTGCTATTGCTTTAAACTGAGCAACAATCGTGGTATCTGTAACATCGCGGTAAGCACCTGGCTGGTTCACTTCATGAGAACTTAAGCCAGTTCCGGCTTTTGGCGAATACGGTTGGATGGTATAACCTTTATAGATTAATCCTTTATCGTAAATCTGTTTTAAAAGCCACCAAACCGATTCCATATATTTCGACTTGTAGGTAATATACGGATCATCCATATCTACCCAATAGCCCATTTTTTCAGTCAAATCATTCCACACATCAGTGTAGCGCATCACTGTTTTTTTACAGGCTTCGTTATAGTCTTCAATAGAAATTGTTCGGCCAATATCTTCTTTGGTAATGCCCAATTCTTTTTCGGTCCCCAATTCAACGGGTAGGCCGTGGGTATCCCAGCCAGCTTTTCTTTTAACCTGATAGCCCTTAATTGTTTTGTAACGGCAAAAAATATCCTTAATCGCTCGCGCCATTACGTGGTGAATCCCCGGCATGCCATTGGCAGAAGGTGGACCTTCGTAAAAAGTAAATGGATTAGATTTCGGGCGGGATGAAATGCTTTTTTCAAAGATATTTTCCTTTTTCCAGAAATCCAGTATTTCTTGCCCTATTTTGGCAAGTTCCAGTTGTTTAAATTCGCTATACATCAATCAAGTACCTCAAAAAATTAAAGGTTGCAAAGTTAACAGAATTGACCGGATTTTGGTAGTTTTGATGTAAATACTTTTAACGTGAAATTATTTAATATCGGGCTTGCAATGATGGTGATGGCCGTAATTGCCTTGCCAATTGTTGCGGTGGTAAACCCTTTAAACCGCGATTTTGTGCTTTATGCTTTTTATTTCTGCGGCTTGCTCGAACTAATTGGGTTAATCTTTGTTTTAATACATATCATAAAACTTAAAAAAAGATAATTCATGATCAGGCTCTTAAAGTTACAAAAAGCAGTTTGGGTGCTCGTTTTAGGCATCTTAACCTACATTGCCTATAAAATTTTAGAAACTTACGAGGTAAGTGGTAGCCGTTACGTACAAATGCTGGCCGGGGTTTTGGTTATGGCTGGCGCTTTATGGATGTTGTACCCCATTCTTTTTGCCAAAAAAGATAATGATGGCAATGCCGAAATTATTACCGACCCAACAGTAGAAATTCCCGAAGATGAGGAAGAAGATAAGCCGGTAAAAGAGTAGGTTGTTTACTCAGCGTATAATTTTATCATCCATTAGAAAATCAAAGTCAGTATTTGATTTTAACGTTCACCCTGCTGTTCGCTACAAGTTCTCTCCCGATGAAAAAATCGGGATTGCGGGCTTTCCACTGCCATCAGGTTTAATTTACTTCAGCCTGTAGAGTAAACCTAATCTTGCACCTTTCAACAGCCACAATTTTTTTGTAGATTTCTTTTTTAACGGCTAATTATTTTAGTAGCGCACCTATTTGCTGTTGTGTGGTGTTTGGAGATATCGTATGCATAGCTGTCAACTATTTTTTATTTTTGAATATGAACAGTTTCATCCCCTTATTTAAAGTCCGCGATATGCGCGCAGCGATTCAGTTCTATACCGAAGTGCTGGATTTTCGCATGACCTGGCCTGATGATACGACGGATTCGCCGGTCGTTGATCTTGGTCACGAAAACATGGAATTGCAAATTACCACCTACGAAAGCGACAGTCTATTTGGTTCAGTTGTTTATGTGTATGTTCGGGACGTAGATTTTTTATTTGCCAAATTTGTGAGCCGTGGTTTAAAAGGGAAAAGCGGATCGCCTGTGCATCAGGGGCCAGTTGATCAAACCTGGGGCAGGCGGGAATTTTATGTGACCGATCTAGATGGCAATACGCTACGTTATTGTCAATATATAGCCTAATCGCAAACTTTTAACCTGGCGTTATGAAATTATTTGTGCCACTATAAGAGAAAAATCACATTCTTTAAAAAAATAATCAAAGTTGCGTAGGGGTAAAATCCCTTTGAGTTGTATTAGCTCTAAAAACAGAGAAAATATGATTCCAGCATTAGTAATTTGGCTGTGTAAGAAATACATTCTGCCAAGGTTAAACAAAAAAAGCAGTTTAAGCAGCGCCGCACGGTTTTCTAAGCCGGCAACTCTGGCGATATTGTTGCTTGCCTTAAATTTTTCTGCATTTGCGCATAATTTTAGTCAGGTTTATCACATTAAGCACAATGGCGAGGTTATCGGTAAACTTGCTTTCAGTCAAAATACCGATGGCGAAAATACCTACCTTAAAATTACCTCGCAGGTAAGTACCCGTTTTGTATTCAAAATCGATGTGCTGACTGAAGATCTGGCCCACTTTAAAAATGGCCGGTTAATTTCATCAGCTGTAAGTCGTTCGGTTAACGGTAAAGCAAAAGAGCGTAAGAAAACCATTTTCCAAAACGATGTTTATCAGTTGCAGTCGGGCAATAAATTCAACAGTTTAAGTCAGACCATTGCTTTTAATATGATGTTGCTTTATACCACCGAGCCTGTGTCCATCAACCAGGTTTATTCAGATAATTTTCAATGCTTTTTGCCCATCAAAAAACAGGCAGCACACCAATACCGGATTAATTTGCCCGATGGGAATTATAACGATTATTATTTTGAAAACGGAGTGTGCAAGCTGGTAGTTGTTAATCATTCGCTATACACCATAAAAATGGAACTGGTTTAGTATGGAAGCAATTAATCATAAATACCTCAGGGTGCTGGTAACTGGTGCTTCGGGTTTCATTGGCCGTAAACTCTGCCTGAGTCTAGCCGAAACAGGTTACGATGTGGTTGCCCTTTGCCGCGATACCGAACATCCTTATCTGATCAGGCACCGCAATATCCACTTTGTAAAAGGCGATATTTTAGACGTTAAAAGTTTAGAAAAAGCCATGAAAGGCTGTGCTCAGGTTTACCATACCGCCGCAATGGCTAAAATGTGGTGTAAAAACGAAACCGATTTTTACGATGTAAATGTAACCGGTACCGCTAATGTTTTAAGTTGTGCCCTTAAAATGGGGGTAGACCGGGTGGTGCATACTTCAACCTGTGGTGTTTGGGGCCCAACGCTTAACCTTCCGGTTTCCGAAAATGATCCACGGGCAGTAGGTTTTCCGATTAGCTACGAACGTACCAAATACCTGGCCGAACTGGAGGTAAAGGCTTTTGTGCAGCGAGGGCTTGAAGTGGTTATTGTAAATCCTTCACGTGTGTACGGCGATGGGCCGATAACCGATAGCAATACCGTGAGCAAAATGGTTACCGGCTATATTGGCGGTACCTGGCATTTTATTCCTGGCGATGGAAAAGCCATTGCCAATTATGCATTTGTTGATGATGTGGTTAACGGGCATATAGCCGCAATGCAGCATGGCCGAAATGGGGAAAGGTATATTTTGGGTGGCGAAGATGTTTCTTTTAACGGTTTTTTTAATACACTGAAACAAATAACGGGGAAAAAACACAACCTGTATAAAATACCAGTAAGTATCATTAAAGCATATAGCATGCTCGAATTTTTAAAAAACAGGCTTTTTAACTTAACACCATTTTTTCTTCCCGAATTTGCTGACCGTTTAAAGTGTAATCAGCAATATTGCAGCAATAAAGCCATTGCCGAATTAAACTATCACATTACACCCTTTGCCGTTGGATTGGGAAAAACAGTTAGCCATTTTCAGCGAAATTAACCACAGATGAAAAAGGATTAACACAGATAATTTGGATTTAAATCCGTGTTAATCTGAGCAATCCGTGGCTAAAATGCCTATAGTCGATACAATCGACAAGCTCGTGAATCCTCGTTACAAACTGGAACGATAAGGAATTAAATCAGTGTTTATCCGTGCAATCCGTGGCTAAAATAGAATGAAGAGAACGAAAAGAAAATAAAAATGAAACAGTTAATAGCATTAATTACGGGGGCAAGCGAAGGTTTAGGGAAATCTTTTGCCATTGAATGGGCACGGCGTGGCCTTAATCTGGTGTTGGTTGCTTTGCCAAACAGCGGACTTGAATATTTGGCAAACTACCTGCGGGTTAATTTTAACAGCAAGGTGTATTGTATCGAAATAGACTTAACCGAAAGTACTTCGGCCAGCCAGATATTCCAAAGATTGAACACAGGAGGGATTGAAGTAAATGTTTTAATCAACAATGCCGGTTTGGGTAACTGGTCGTGGTTTGAAGATAAAAACGCCGATTTTTACCGCACACAGATCGATCTCAATATTACCAATACTGTTTTGCTAACCCGATTGTTTTTAAACCATATTGATAAAGCTAATGAAAGCTATATTTTAAATGTAGGGAGTTTAGGTGGCCATTTTATCGTGCCCAAAAAGCAGGTTTATGGAGCTACCAAATCATTTATTGGCTATTTTACGCGCTGCCTGCAGCTCGAGCTTAGTGGTACCAATGTGCACATTAGTTTACTTAGTCCGGGGGGGATTAATACCAAACCCGAATTGCTGGTGATGAACCATACTTTAAAAGGTTTTGTCAAAGCCACCATTTTAGAAGCCGATTATGTTGCCAAAACAGCTATTGATGGGATGCTTAAGCGAAAAAAGGAAATAATTCCTGGTTTTGCCAACCGCTTTTTAGTTGTGCTGGATAAAATAATCCCCGGCTTTTTAAAAGAAATTATAATAAGGCGTAAATTGAAGTCGATTTTAACAGCATAGATTTAGATCAGAAACCTGTAAGTTTTTTTAAAACCCTGCAGGTTTAATTTTATGGAAAGTAACGGTACTCATCTTCTCGGTTTAATTAAAAGCGGTAATAAGCAGGCTTTCGACGAAGTGTTTTTAATGCATTTCAAAAATCTGCATGCTTATGCTTTTACAATAGTTAAAGAACGCGATGATGCCGAAGAGATTGTTCAGAATGTGTTCGTACGTATCTGGGCCCGTCGCGAACAACTTAAAGCAGATGGCTTTTTAAAATCGTTTCTGTATCGGGCTGTACACAATGAGAGTTTAAACTACCTCAAACATCAGAAAGTGAGATCGAATTTCAATGTACATTATGCCAATGCTGTAAAAAACGAGATGGGAAATTTAAATACAGAAATTGCAGTCACCGAACTGGAGAAAAATATCCATTCGGCAATTAATGATCTGCCCGAGAAATGCCGCAATGTATTTCAGCTGAGCAGGTTCGATCAGATGAAATATCAGGAAATAGCCGCTGCGCTTAACATTTCAGTTAAAACTGTAGAAAACCAAATGGGCAAGGCCTTAAAAATTTTACGCCACCGCGTTGCCGATTTCCTGATCCTCATTTTTATTCTTTTAAAATAAGCTTATGGATATAAATTCTACACCTATAAATGAAGATTTACTGGCAAAATACCTGCTTGGTGAGGCTACTGTGCCCGAAAGCGAGCAGGTAGAACGTTGGGCTAAATCGGCTCCCGAAAACCTTAAACAATTAACCGATTTCAAGACAATCCTGGAGAAAAGTAAGTTACATACTGATTCAGGAATTAACGAGCAGGATGCTTTAGCGCGGTTAAACCTTCGTTTAGAAAGAGAGGCTAAAACCAAAATTTGGGGTTATAAGACTTTTTTGCCTTGGGTAGCTGTTCTTGCTATTGTTTTTACTGCAGGCCTTTTTGCTTATAAAAATTTGGTGGCGAATAAAATTGAAGTGGCAAGCAGTGCCACAACTTTAACCCAGGTATTGCCCGATGGCTCTACAGTGATCCTGAACAAGCAATCCGCTTTGTCGTTTGTGGGTGGTTTTTTCAATAAAACCCGGCAGGTAAAGCTTAGAGGCGAGGCCTTTTTTAAAGTGAGTGCCAATAAAGCAAAGCCTTTTATTATTGATGTTAACCAGGTTCGGGTAACGGTTGTAGGTACCACGTTTAACATAAAAAGCAGCAATAAACAAACGGTGGTGATTGTAGAAAGTGGTGTGGTGAAAGTAAACAATCAACAAGACAGTGTACGTTTAACCGCTGGTGAGAAGGTAGAAGTTACCCAAAATCAAACCAAATTATTTAAACGCGAAAGCCAGGGTAAACTCTACAATTATTATTACACGGGCGAGTTGATTTGTAATGGTACACCTCTTGGCGAACTGGTACCGGTGCTTAACGAAAAGTTCAAAGCCAATATCATAATTGTTAATCCAGCTATTAAAACATTGCCGATTAGCACCACCTTTAAAAACGAAAAGTTAAACGAAATTTTAGACGTAGTGGCCCAAACTTTAAAAATTAATGTCGAATATGGTCAGGGAATCATTAAACTGAAATAGGCAATGCGGATAATAAAGCTGATTTGTTTTTTGTTGCTGTTTTTCAGTTTTTCGAGCCAGGCACAATCGCTTTTAGCCAGGAATATTTCACTCAACATTGAAAAGCAAAAACTGGGTAAGGTACTGAGCATGATTGAAGAGCAGGGAGCGTTCCACTTTTCTTACAACAGTAATATATTGCCAACAGATAGTTTGGTTAGTATTCATGATAATAGTTTAAATATTTCAGAGGCGCTCGATAAAATCTTAAACCATCGTTTCGAATACCGGCAGTCTGGAAATTTTATCATCATCAGGTATGCACCTTTGGAGCTGGTTTTACTGGTTAACGAATCGGTAGGCAACGCCGATTTATATACCATTACCGGGCAAATTGTAGATAAGCAATTGCAAAAACCAATAGCCGACGCCAGTATTTATGAAAAGAACCTGCTGGTTTCCGAAATTTCAGATGGTAACGGGTATTTTTCGATGCGATTAAAAAACATTACCCAGCCCATATCTTTAACCGTTAGCAAAGAAAATTATAAATCGACTGTTACCCATTTTTTGGCCGAGGTTAATGTAATTCACAAAAAAGATCAGGTCAGCGAGCGTTTTATTAGCGGTAATCTGGATCAGGTAGAAAAAACATGGCTGGGCAATGCGCTGGTTACAACCGGACAAAAAATCCAGTCGATTAATATTGGCGGTTTTATTTCTAAAGCACCATTTCAGTTTGCTTTACTTCCCGGCTTAAATTCTCACGGCTCGTTAAGCGGGCAGGTGGTAAACAAGTTTTCTTTCAATGCCATTGGTGCTTACAGTGCCGGTGTTGATGGCGGAGAAATTGGTTTAATTTTCAATATTGATAAAAGCAATGTGCAATATTTTCAGTTTGCCGGTGCCTTCAATCTGGTTGGGGGCAATGTTCGGGGAGCTCAGATTGGTGGTCTTTTTAATCAGGTAATTGGTGAGGTTAAGGCAGCGCAAATTGCATTGGGCTTTAATGCGGTTGGTAAAAGTTTTGAAGGTCTACAGGTTGGTGGCATTTACAATCGGGTTCGTCAGGATTTTAGCGGGATGCAGGTGTCCGTTGGGTTAAATGCTATTGGCAAAAGGTTAAGTGGTTTTCAGGTTGGAGCGTTAAACCTGGTTGCAGAAAAACAAGAAGGTCTTCAGATAGGAGTAGGTGCTAATCTGGTTAATGGCAAATCGAGCGGGATGCAGATTGCAGGCATTGCCAATTTAAACCAACAATCAGAAGGGGTGAATGTTGCTGTATTGGGTAATTACGCCGCAAATACAGCCAGGGGATTGCAAACCGGGGTGATTAATTATGCAGGCAAATTAAAAGGTGCACAACTGGGGATTATAAATATTTCAGCACAGAACGATGGTTATTCAATAGGTTTGATCAATATTGCCTTAAACGGTTATCATAAATTTAGCCTGGCTACTAACGAAAGCACTACCTACAATGTGGCTTATAAAGGTGGCAGCAAACGCCTGTACAATATGTTGATGTTCGGAATGAACAGTAAAGCTGGAGAGAAAATATATACTGCAGGTTTGGGCTTTGGAAAAGAAATGAGACTTTTCAGTAAGCTTTCTTTAAATCCAGAAATCAGTAGCCAATATGTCTACCAGGGCAGCTGGGATTACTTAAACTTGCTAAATAAATTCGAATTGCCATTAAATATCAGGCTAAATAAATGGCTGGCTATACAAGGCGGTCCGTCGATAAATGTGTATTACACCAGACAAAATAATGCAACCGGCAATTTTGGTTTATTACAGCAGAAACACCAGGATTTTTCTTTTAGCAATCAACGATATACCGGTTGGATTGGCTGGAATGTTGGGCTGGTGGTTTTGTAAATATAGGTTTGGGTTTAAACCCAAACCTATATTAATTAATGATCAAACTCACTCGCGTTCTTCGCGCTTTCTTCGTCAGAAACCAGTTTTCTAATTTTCTTTTTATCTAACCATAATACCAGAGCAGGTAGTAAAGTGAGGTTAAAAATTAAGGCTACCAATAAAGTGATCGATAAGAGTAGGCCTAATACTACCGTTCCACCGAAGGTAGAAGCAGTGAAGATCCCGAAGCCAAAGAATAAGATTAAAGCAATATGAGTCATACTTACACCTGTTTCGGTAATCGTATCGGTAATTACTTTAGGTACGCTGAAATTGGTCAGGTTTAATTCTTGCTGGTAACGGGTAAGAAAATAAATGGTTTGATCGGAAGCTAAGCCAAAGGCAATGGTGAAAATTAAAATGGTAGAAGGTTTTAACGAAATACCAAAATAACCCATAATACCTGCCGTAATAATTAAAGGCACAATATTAGGCAACAATGAAATAAACATGATCCCCAAACTCTTAAACTGGGCCAGCCTCAACAGTGAGATTAACACTATGGCAAGGGCGATACTTTCTACCAAATGCCTCAACATATAATCGGTACCTTTAGAAAAGATAATGCTTGAACCTGTAAGTTCTACATCGAATTTTGCCGGAGGTAAAATGCTATCAATGCGCGGTTTCAGCTCGGCCATAATCGCATCCAGGCGTTTAGAACCTACGTCGGCCATCTGAAAGCTAATCCTGGTGCTTTGGTTGCCTTTGCTGATGAAATTGGTTAACAAGCTGGAATTGCCCTTGCCTCCGTTAGCAATATAAGCCAGAATGAAGTTCTTCTCCAGGTTATCAGGCAAACGGAAAAATGTAGAATCGTTATTATAAAAGGCTTGTGTAGCGTATTTCAAGCCCATGTTTACCGAAATAGAACGCGAAAACTCCGGATAAGCAGAAATCATTTTTTCCAGCTTTTCTATTCTTTTCAGGTTGGTTAAGTTGAAAACACCATTCTTTTTCTTGGTATCTATGCTAACTTCTAAAGGTAAAATCCCTTCAAAGTTTTTCTCAAAGAATTTTAAATCGGTTAAAATCTCTGAGTTTTTGGGTAAATCGTCAACTACGTAACCATTAACATTGATTTTCATTACACCTATAAATGCAATAATCGAAATGACAATGGTTCCGATATAAATTAAGCTGCTTTTTTGCTGTACCAGCAGATCTGTTTTAACCAGTAATTTATGCAAAAATCCTTCTTCAACATGGTTTTGTGCTTTCAGTTTTGGCGCAGGCAGGTAACTGAAAATAATCGGGATTAAGCACAGGCACATTAACCAGGTAACCATTACGTTAATAGAGGCCACACTACCAAATTGCATCAATAACTCACTGCCGGTAAAGTACAATACTCCGAAACCAATAGCTGCGGTAATGTTGGCAATTAAGGTGGTAATTGCAATCCGCTCGATGGTAGTGCTTAATGCCAATTGTTTATCACCGTGTTTTCTAAGCTCGTTCTGGTACTTGTTTAACAATAAAATACTGTTCGGAATACCAATAATTACAATAAGTGGCGGTATAAGTCCGGTTAAAATAGTTAGTTCGTGACCGAATAGCACCAACGTGCCAATGCTCCAGATTACCCCCATTACCACTACTAAAATCGGGAAGAAAACGGCATAAAATTTCTTGAAGAAAAATAGTAAAATTAGGGCGGAAACTAAAATCGATAATCCTAAAAACAGCACAAATTCGTTGCTTACCAGTTTACTCACCGCAGTACGGATGTAAGGTAATCCCGAAATATGTACCTGTATTTTGGTTTTGCTTTGGAAAGCTTTTGCTTTAGCCTCAATTTCTTTTAAAATCGGGTTTCTCGCGGCGGTATTTAATATTTTGGTATCGAAAGTAATGGCCATTAAAGTGGCATTCTGGCGGTTATAAACCAAACCTTCGAAAAAAGGATTGTCTCGTCCTGAAATTACT
>NZ_QAJQ01000012.1:0-247788 GCF_003852395.1 Pedobacter sp. KBW01 | reverse complement strand
CTCCTAATTTGTAATCCAGATCGTATTTTATTGTTTCCCGCAGATTACCTCACTAGCGCAAGTATTAGCGGGCATGGTTGCGGGTTGGTTGACTTGTACTTTTAGAATTTATATAGATAAGTTTTATCTTAGAGGTTGCTTTTGGAATACAAGTCATGCCATGGCTTAGGCCAGGTGCGCTAAGACTTGCGCCAGTAGGAGTTTAATTTCGTTTAAAGAAATGCCAAAGGCCCGATATGGGCCTTTGATAATCAATTAATTAATGCATTCGCAGTTATTCAGCAGCAGCTTCTGCATTAATCGACCCAATAGCTATTTCGGTCAACGCCTCGTCGGTAGCTTTTTCGTTTTCCAATGTCGCTGTTAAAAGTGCAGCAATATCATCGCGGCCCATATTCTGGGCAAAAACCCTTAAAGTGCCATAAGTGGCAATCTCGTAGTGTTCCACCTTTTGCGCCGCCAGAATCAGACCCGCATCACGGATCATGGTTCCCTTTTCAGTATCGGCAATAATACCATCCGCCTCTTCAAGCAAACCAGCCTTAGCATCGCATTTCTTTGCAACTGCTTTTTCATCCAACAACTCAAATACCTGCTCCAGGTTCGAAATATGTTCCTCAGTCTCTGTAGTATGCTTTTCGAATGCCGAAGCAAGTTCAGGACTGGTTGATGCCTTTTTCATTTTGGGCAGGGCCTTGGCCAGGTGTTTTTCTGCCCAGTAAATATCTTTTAACTCATCGACAAAGAATTCATGGAACTCCGAATCTTCAATCTTAGCATTTTTTGCCACTGTTGCTCCTGCAGCTTTCTCCGCTGTTTTTACTGTTTCCATAATTGTTTTTTTAAATAGGTAGATGTTAATAATAGAACCCTGCCTTTGCAGTAAAAGTTTTGATTATTTAAGTTAAACAACAACAGACTGTATTTGCGGATCATTTCTTGTGATAGATGTATTGAATAAGAAGCTATCGTTAATACCACTAAGCCCTCACTAGCGCAAGTCTTAGTGGAAAGGACAGTCGGGGTTGCTTGACTTGTGCTTTTAGAAATTTATTAGATAAGTTTTATCTTAGAGGTTGCTTTTGGAGCACAAGTCAGGCCATGCTTGAGCCAGGGGCGTTAAGACTTGCGCTAGATGGGAATCTTATAGTATCATGGCGTTCACGTAGATAGACTAGGTTTTGTTAAGTTTACTCCAGTTACAATAACAACTACAAAAATTATCAAAAGTAAATTAAGTATTTTTGGTATTGTTTTAAGAGATGAAGTAAAAGAAGTTACTAAACGTTCAGGAATAAAAACTGAAGAATTAGGGAGTGAAATTAACCCGAAAGACTATGTTCCAAAACCTTAAGATTGCATTTTGTTTTGCTGCTATAGCTATTATGTTTAGTTATTGTACCAATAAAAAAATCCTTCTAAAAAAGTAAATTGTTTATCAGAATTAATGATTTTCGCAGATACGTTAAATTTAGATACGAGCATTACTTTAGAGTCTCATTTTAAAACTTACAATAATCAAGCAATATCTGAATGTGCCTTAAATGAGTTTAGAAATAATAAACAGTTAAATAAAGCGGTAGCAAGTATTATACTTAAAATAAATTATTACTTCATTCAAAAAGGGTGGGGTAAAGATGAAGATTTATTGCCGCTTTATTCAATATCTCCGTTTTTGAATAAAATTTTGGACGAGGATATTTATATGCAAACTAAAAAAGAACGACAAGGCCAAGAGATTCAGATTTTGACTGCCTCATCCTTGGCGACTTTTGTCTTAAATGATAATACTCTTTCAAATGATAAGGAATTAATTTTATTAATTGAAAAATGTTATCCTAATCTTATAATAAAGAGGCATTCAAACCTTCACTAGCGCAAGTTTTTGCGTTTGGGTTATGGGTAATGACTTGTGCTTTAGAATAATCTTAGCCTGACCCTTGTGCCGGGCTTTTTACTTTTCCTGCCCTTCACTAGCGTAAGTCTTAGCGGGCATGCTGCGGGTTGGTTGACCTGTGCTTGTTAGAATTTATTGGATAAGTTTTATCTTGGAGATTGCTTTTGGAGCACAAGTCAGGTCACGGCTTAGGCAAGGAGTGCTAATACTTGCGCCAGTAGGTGCTTTCTGAAGATTACACTGATAGATGTTTCCATTAACTTTAATAATTCCATTTTAAATAGCCTTAATTTTTTTATCTTAGGTTAAACAAAAGCGATAATATCCCATTTTAGTCAATCTGGTTAAAAATCCATAAAACATCACAGCACCCCACCTTTATTCCACATTTGCTCCACGTTAAGGCCACCTTTTAGCCAGGTTTGCGCTATACCTGCTTAACCCTATGTTTAGTCCTGCTTTAGTTAAACATTGGTAAAAGCTTAGTGCTGTTGCCTCCCGCCCATACCACAGGTTTAGGTAGCTTTCGGTTGGTGGGTTAAGGTTGCCGGAGAAAAGGTTTAGAAACGATGGAGTAGATACCCACTTAAGCCCTGCAGCCTGTTACTCGTTGGTTGGGATTTGTAATCTAATCGTATTTGGGTTAGTTCCCGCAGATTACACTGATTGCGCAGATTGATGTTTCCTTAATCTTCAATTAGAAATTACTCCATCGATTATAAGGATTTGCAATCCCTTCTGTATTTGATCTTTGTAAGGATGTAATTTTTTTAGAGATGCTTCGCTGCGCTTAGACAAACCTAATATAAGAATCGTCATTTCGACTGAAGCCGGCCGGTTTTTCACCGGTGGCGGAGTGGAGAAATCTCCAGAGGCAGATTTCTCGACTACGTTGCACTACGCTCGAAATGACGACCTCTAGGGGCTGTCACTAATATTGATTTATTAAGAGTAAATTACCTTCTAACCAGTTAACCATTTAAAACCAAATTACCTCGATTCTAGCGGGTAGGCGAGGTCGCGTTTAACTTCGTTTACCACAAAGCTGCTATGCGATTTGAGTACATTTTCGAGTGTCATGAGGTCTCTGGTAATAAAACGGGTATATTCCTGCATGTCTCTAACCACAATTTTAAGCAGAAAATCATAATCACCAGTGGTATGGTAGCATTCCAGTACCTGCGGAAATACAGCTACTTTTTCCTGGAAATTAGTAAGGGCATTGCTGCTATGGTCCCTAAGGGTAACGTGCGAATAAGAAACCATCAGCTCTTTAAACTTTTCGCGGTTAATGATGGTAATGTTACCAGCTATAAAACCACGTTCGCGCATGCGGTTAATCCGCTCGTAAATGGTGCTTGGCGATTTGTGAAGCTTATAAGCCAGTTCCTTATAGTTTAAATCACCTTGCGTTTGTAGCAGCGATAAAATCTCGTAATCCAGCTTATCTAAAATATCGTCGTGCATGGCGCAGGCTTTTTTAGCGATTTAATTTGCGGTAAATAATCAGGTAAATTGATATTGCCGATTGAGCTTCCGGCATTGCAAACATAATAAGTTTATTTTTAACTCCCAATTCCGGAAACATTATTTGGAATTTGGTTTAGTGCGCATACAGGCTCAAAATTATGTTTGGCTTTTACGGTCGCTTCTCGAATAATCTTCGAACTAAAATCAATCGCAAGGAATTCTGTCCAACTCTTTCCAATTTTGTGTGATCAAAAACTAAAATAAACAAGCCTGCAGTTGGCTCCTTACCACCTGTATGCAAATCCCGGTATTTCAAAAAAAGAAGATGAATAAAGAAACAATATTAGTGATCGGAGCCTGTGGGCAGATTGGAAAAGAGCTGGTGGTTGCCCTGAGAGTGAAAAACGGACATGATAACGTAATTGCAGCAGATATTCTTCCACAAGAAAATTTACCAGCTGAAACTGCACCTTATGTTAAACTGAACGTTTTAGATGCCCAGGCACTTGAAGCTTTAATCGTTGACCAAAAAATTACCCAGATTTACCACCTTGCAGCAGTGCTTTCGGCAAAAGGAGAAAGCAATCCAACCCTGGCCTGGGATCTTAACATGAATAGCCTGCTAAGTGTATTGGATCTTTCGGTAAAACATAAAGTAAATAAAGTATTCTGGCCAAGCAGTATCGCTATTTTCGGACCAGATTCAGAGAAAATCAACTGCCCTCAGCAAGGTGTTACCGAGCCAACTACCGTATACGGAATTAGTAAGGCTGCAGGTGAGCATTGGTGTAAATACTATTTTGAAAAACACGGTCTGGATGTGCGCAGTTTGCGTTACCCCGGATTGATTAGCTATACCGGTGCTCCGGGTGGTGGTACTACCGATTATGCAGTTGATATTTTTCACCATGCAGTGCAATGCAAACCATATACCTGCTTTTTGAGCGAAGAAACGGCATTACCCATGATGTTTATGGAAGATGCAATTAACGCTACACTGCAGTTAATGGATGCTCCAGCAGAAAATGTTCACATCCGCACAGCTTATAACCTTGGTGCATTGAGCTTTACCCCACAAGAACTGGCTGCAGAAATTAAAAGCCATGTGCCTGATTTTGTGGTAAGTTATGCACCCGATTTCCGCCAGGCAATAGCCGACAGCTGGCCATCGAGCATTGATGACAGCGCTGCAAGAACGGATTGGGGCTGGAAACCGGCTTACGATTTAACAGCAATGACTGATGTGATGCTCGAAAACCTTTGGGTACTACAAACAGATTAATTTACCCAAGTGGTATTAAAATAATTAGCCCGTAAGGGTTGGTATGTAGGGAAAAACCCTATTTGTTTTTTTGTAAGTCATTTAAGGTGACTGAAATAGGTTTTAGTTAATAAGCGGTTGTTTCCGGATGGAGGCAATCGCTTTTTTGCTTCAGAAAAGCAGTACATTTGCCCGACTTAAACACACCATGTTTAAATTTTAGTTGCTATGAGTATGAATGCCCCGAAGGTTAAAGGATATGTATGTGCGCTGGTATCGGCGGTAACTTATGGATTAATACCACTTTTTATTCTGCCGTTAAAGGCCATGCATTTTTCGATGGATGTAACCCTTTTCTACAGGTTTTTTATTTCTGCAGGAATCATGTTAATGCTGTTGAGGTATAAAAAAGAGCATTTAAAATCGACTGCGAAGGAAATTGGGATATTTCTGGTGCTTGGTATATTGTTTAGCTTGAGCTCCGATTCCCTCTTTCTGGCTTACGACTATTTATCGGCGGGGATTGCTTCAACCATTCTTTTTGTCTTCCCCGTAATGGTGGCCATTATCCTGGCTGTTTTTTTTAAGGAAAAAATCAGTACAGTAATGCTGCTTTCGATGGCAATAACCTTAGCTGGGGTATACCTGTTAAGTGGAGCCTCAGCAGCTGGCGTTAATTTTGCAGGACTTAGTCTGGCCCTAGGGAGCGCACTGGCTTATGCGCTGTATATTGTTATGGTAAACAAATCAAATCTTAAAGCATCAGGAGTTAAAATCACCTTTTATTCCCTGCTTTTCTCAGCATTGTATTATCTCATTAAATCATTGGTAGCAAAAGAATCGCTGGCGATACCAGATTTAGCTATTCTGCTCCATATTTCGTTATTTGGACTTATTACGTCGGTTATTTCTATTACCACATTGGTTTATGCCATTGGGTATATCGGCTCTACACCAACAGCTATTCTGGGGGCATTAGAGCCGGTAGTGGCCGTAACAATTAGTGTAACGCTTTTTGGCGAAAAGCTAACCTATGCCCTGCTAATTGGCGGCGTATTGATCCTGGCCGGGGTTTTAGTAAGTATTGTGTTTTCGAAACATGAAGAAGCACCTGACGAACTGCCTGCCCTGTAAGTGATTTTTTAAACTAGAGGATGCTAATCAGATTTTTGATTTGAATTTCTTAATTTTGTGTTATGGCAACCAAAATAGAGCGATCGGTATCCGAATTTAATAATGACCTGAAATTAAAGGGCTTTAATGTATGGGAGATAGAAAGTGATAGCAATGCCACCAAAATCTACAGCAGAAAAGATTTTTATAAAATTTGCCTCACTACCGGCAAGAGCATTATTCATTATGCCGATCGTAGTTTCGAACAGGAAGGTACAGTTTTGTTTTTTGGCAATCCACATATCCCTTATTCCTGGGAAACGCTTTCTACAACTTATGTGGGGTACACGGTGTTGTTTTCGGAGGATTTTCTGGGGCAATCAGAACGTTTAGAAAGCTTGCAACAATCGCCTTTTTTCAAAATTGGTGGTACTCCCGTACTTAAAATTAGCGAAGCGCAGCGGTTGTTCCTGAACAGTATCTTTCAGAAGATGATGGAAGAGCAGCAGACAGACTACCATTACAAAGACGAGCTGATTCGTAATTATATCTACCTGATTATTCATGAGGCACTTAAATTGCAGCCTTCAGAACATTTCGACCAACATAAAAATGCATTGAGCCGCATTACTTCTGTTTTTCTCGAGCTTTTAGAACGCCAGTTCCCTGTAGAGACTGCCGGGCGCCCGCTAACCTTGAAAACTGCTAACGATTATGCCAACGAGTTGGCTATTCATGTCAACTACCTTAACAAGGCAGTGAAAGAAACCACAGGCAAATCAACCACAACGCATATTGCCGAACGCATTTCTCGCGAAGCAAAAGCGTTATTGCAGCATACCGATTGGAACGTTGCCGAAATTGCCTATGCGCTGGGCTTTGAATATCCTACCTACTTTAATAATTTTTTCAAAAAAAACACCGGAAGTAATCCTGGTGCATTTCGGGAAGCTATGGTTTGAATTTCTTAACCATTGGTTTGAAAACCTTTATCCTGCAGGTTCTGTTTAGCGGAACTTTGCGGTATGAAAAATATCTTTGAAAGATTAAAGTCGGGAGAGCTGGTGCAGCTCAACGATCCCGAATTTCAACAAATAGACGAAATTGTTTCGCGTACATTGGCACTTGTACCAGCTTTAAATGCTGCAACCAGTACCAATGAGGTTAGGAACAAGCTTAGCGAAATTATTGTTTCGGATGTAGATCATAGCACTACTGTATTTGCACCTTTCTATACCAATTTTGGCCAATTCATTAACCTAGGTAAAAATGTATTTATCAATCACGCCTGTTCTTTTCTTGATATGGGTGGCATTACGCTTGAAGATGATGTGCTGATTGGGCCAAAAGTGAACCTGATTACCGAAAATCACCCAATAGATCCGCTAAATCGCCGTGGTATGCTGTGCCAGCCCATTTTAATTAAGCGCAATGCCTGGATTGGCGCAGGTGCGACTATTTTGCCCGGAGTAACCATAGGCGAAAATGCTGTTGTGGCCGCCGGGGCAGTGGTAAGCAAAAATGTTGACGATAATACGGTAGTGGCAGGTATCCCGGCTAAAGTAATTAAACAAATCCATTAAATATGAAAAAGACAATATACATCGCGGCTATTTTGCTGGGCTTTGGAAGCCAGCTATTTGCCCAAACAGCTAAACAAGATAAAGTAAAACAAATGCAACAAACATCAAAAAAAGATCAATATACTTTTACATTGAGTGATCTGGTGACAAGGAAGAAGGTAAGTTTTAAAAACAGATATGGTATCACTTTGATTGGCGATTTGTACTTGCCTAAAAGACGTGGCAAGGAAGCATTACAAGCGCTGGCCATAAGCGGCCCATTTGGTGCAGTAAAAGAGCAGTCGTCTGGTTTGTATGCCCAGAGCATGGCCGAACGAGGCTTTGCATCGCTAGCTTTCGATCCTTCGTACACAGGTGAGAGTGGCGGAGCGCCACGTAATGTTGCATCGCCCGATATTAATACCGAAGATTTTAGTGCAGCAGTAGATTATCTTGGTCTGCAGACTTTTGTGGATAGAAACCGCATTGGCGTAATTGGAATTTGTGGTTGGGCAGGCATGGCGCTAAACGCTGCTGCTGTAGATAAACGCATAAAAGCTGTGGCCACCACGAGTATGTACGATATGTCCCGCGTAATGGCAAAAGGTTATTATGATAAACTTACCGCAGAAGAACGCACAAAAATGCTGGAGCAAATGAGCCGGCAACGTTGGGAAGATGCCAGAAAAGGTACACCGGCGCCATCATTAAATAATTTACCTGAAAAACTGCAGGGTAATGAGCCACAATTTGTTGTAGACTATTTTAACTATTATAAAACAGCCCGCGGTTTTCATCCCCGTTCTATCAATTCGAATGCCGCATGGACAGCAACCAATGCGCTTTCGTTTATGAATATGCCCTTATTAAATTATATTAAAGAAATTGCCCCACGTGCGGTGCTGTTAATTGCCGGAGAAAAAGCACATTCGCGTTATTTCAGTGAAGATGCATTCAAGGCAGCTGCAGAGCCTAAAGAACTAATAATTATTCCCGGGGCCAGCCACGTTGATTTGTACGATCAGCTAAACATCATTCCTTTTGATAAACTAACAGCTTTTTTTAAAAACAATCTAAAATAGCATGGTAATGGATACAAAAGACATTAATTTTAGCTAATGTGGTTTAAGCATTATTAATTTAAATAAAAGAAAATGGAAATTACAAGAATAGGGTCAAAAGCCTCCGTTAAAGGCCCTAACGACTGGTTTACCGGAGCGGTAAGGATAGATCCGTTGTTTGATGCCAATGGTTCGAGAAGGGCTGCAGCAGCAAGTGTAACCTTTGAGGCGGGAGCAAGAACAGCCTGGCATACGCATCCACTTGGACAAACACTAATTGTTACTGCTGGTTGCGGCTGGGTTCAGCGCGAAGGTGGCGCTGTAGAAACCATATATCCAGGCGATGTAGTTTGGTTTGAAGCAAACGAAAAGCACTGGCATGGCGCATCTGCCAACACAGGAATGACGCATATTGCCATTCAGGAAAATCTGGATGGAAAGGTGGTAGATTGGTTGGAGAAAGTTACGGATGCGCAATATAGTGCGCAGGAAGGTGCATAGATAAAGCTAGCTGTTGATGAAGCACATAATCGATTCTATTTCAGGGATAGAATCGATTTTTTTCTATCAGCTTTTTTAGTGGATGAAAGCTAAACAATTGCTATTGGCAGTGCCGATTTGCTGTAATTGGCCAGAATAATCCCTTTGGTGGTGGTTTTACGCGCTGTTAAAGTAAAATCCGCGGGTAGTGCGTCGCTATCAAACAGTTTTTTGCCTTTACCAAGCATCAGCGGATATATTTTTAAACGTAGCTCATCAACCAGATCATGTTTAAATAACAATTGAACAAGTTTGCTGCTACCCCAAACCTGAATGTCGGCACCTGCTGAGTTTTTAATTTTTCTAATATCATCCAGGTTTTCGATAAACACAGTGTTTTCCCAATCCGATTCTTTTCTGGTGCCTGTAAGGACGTATTTAATGCCGCTGTTAATCCCTGGCCAGAAATCGCCATGTTCGGGCCAATAATTTTCCCAGATATCGAACGTCTTTCGGCCCAAAAGATAATCTACACGCTGTTCGAGCTCTTTTTTAACTTCAATAGCATTCAGCTCGTCGCTGTATTTCATTGCCCAGCCTCCGTATTTAAAACCGTTGGATGTATCTTCCTCTGGTCCGCCCGGAGCCTGCATTACGCCATCCAGGCTTATCATGGCCAACACAATTATTTTTCTCATGAGTTCTGCTTTTTGTTGAGTATAAATTTCGCAAAAAAAATACCGTACGGGCTGTAAACATTATGACAAGTTTAGTGGGGTGATGCGACAGCTTTAATTGAGCGCTGTTTTTGCGCTTAAAGCATTTCGGCATCTTTTCTTTCCAGTTATGTGTAAAAGATTACCGCACAAAATGAGTTGTATTCGTGCTGATACGGTAACACCCAAAGTTGTTTTTTGTACAGCCTTGCATTTTATTGGCTAACATCCCCCTTACCCGATTGTTTACCGGCTGTAGGTGTTATGCTTATTACAATTTTGCCTGCTTAATCAATCGGGCTAAAAAAGATAGGTTGTATAAATCAGTCCCTGAAAAACATGTGCAAATTTCTGTTCAGCTTTACACCCTGGTACGCAACCTTGTATTTAAAGTGGTTACGCTCTGGGTATTATCGATAACTTGTTGTAAAAAAGCTATGAAAACATTTAGATTAACAGTAGGTATCCTGGTGGTGATGCTTTCGGGATGTATGAAAGATCACGGATCAGTGGAGACGATTAAAAATAGTATAGTTACCTTTAAAATCGGCGGATTAAGTCATGAGGTAGGGCAGACTAATACCGGCTTTCAAACCGAGCCCATGGCTGCTTTTATCAGGCAGCTAACAGTAATTGCCTATAACACACAAACCGGCGCCGAAGTTACCCGCAAAACACAACTGGCTACCAGTGCGGCCTTTGGTCAGGTAAGCTTCGAATTGCCTAACGGAACTTATAATTTTGTTGCGGTCGGGTCGCAAGGCGAATTTGGGATCAATCAATTTTATGAAGGCGACAAAGACAAACCTGTTTTTCTTCCCTATGCTGAGGCTAATTTTCAATATTGGCAGCCATCATGGTCATTTCAGGATAAGTACTATAAGACTTCAGATACTTTCTTTGCCAAGATGGTTGGAACAGCCATTAATAAGAACCAAATGGTTGAAATAATTATGGAAAGAATTGTGGGGCTACTGAATGTAATTGTAACGGATCTGCCTGTGTACAGTATCGATCTTACCAGTGAGTATTCGGGCTTTAAATTCGATACTGCAGTTCCCTACAGTACAATCGAGAACGACTTTGCCTCCGGATGGAAACAAAGTAAAAATGGCCCCATCAGCTATTATATTCTTAAAAACCAAACGCCTGTTCGTGTACATATTGGCGCAGGTGGCGAGAGAAGTATCGCGGTTACGGTTCCAAAAAACAAACGCACAACGGTAAGTATTCAATCGGCTACAATGGCCTTTACTACAGTTACCGAATAGTATATGTCATCATAAGTCACAAACGGGCGGTGGAGACACCGCCCAATGAACATGCTGGAGATGGGTGTCGCTATCCACCTGATAGGATTGTGAATTTTTTATTGACTTCTAAAAGGTTCGAAGTTGTTTTTCCAGGTCCTCGCGAAAGTTACGGCCAATTGGGATTTGCTGACCGTTTAAGAAAATACTGTTGCGATCGAGTTGCTGCACTTTTTGCAGGTTAACGATAAAAGATTTGTGCACGCGTAAGAAGCGGTCGGATGGAAAAAGATCTTGCATCACTTTGATAGAGCCTTTTAACAATATTTTTTTTGCCGGCGTATGGATAATGGCATAATCTTTCAAACCCTGGATATGCGTTACTTCGCTGAATTGGAGTTTTATACGTTGCACACCGCTTTTAACAAAGATAAAATCATTGGTGTTTTCAGCATTTTCATCCAAATGGCTATGTTCTTTGAGTGCCAGCAGTTCGCGCGCTTTGGCTATAGCTTGCTCAAAGCGGTTAAATGCAATGGGTTTCAATAAAAAATCAATAACGCCCAGCTCGTAACCTTCAAAAGCATAGTTGCGGTAAGCAGTGGTAAAAATGGTTAATGGCCGGTTAGGCAGTCGTTTCAGAAACTCGATTCCACTCATTTCAGGCATTTCAATATCCAGTAACAAAAGTTGGGTTCCTGCGCCTTTTAAGTCGGTTAAAGCAGCCATCGCGTTAGGGAAAAGCAATACTTGTCCAATGCCAGGCAGTCTTTTTAAATAGCCTTCCAGTACTTCACGGGCCAGCGGCTCATCGTCTACTACAGCAATTTTCAATAGTGTTTCCATCACAGTTCAATTATCAATAAAGCACTAAAACGGCTTGGCTCATCCACTAGTTGTAAATCGTGCTTGCCCGGGTATAACAGTTCGAGGCGTTTGCGCAGGTTGCTGAGCCCAATACCTCCTTTGGAGGGCAATGCAGGTGTAAGTGTTTTGGTGTTTTCTACCTGTACGGTTAAAGTTGATTCATTAAATGCAATAAGAATATGCAGCTCGCTGTCGGTTGTTTGCCTGCTCATTCCATGTTTAAAGGCATTTTCTACCAGGGGCAATAAAAGCAGCGGCGCAATGGTTAGTCCTGGTGGTATTTTAGCCGTGTTGAATGTAATTATGGCCTCTGTACCGAAACGCAGCCGTTCAAGTGCTACATAATTTTGCAAATACTCCAGTTCCTTATCAAGCAATACGCTGTCATCATTACTATCGTATAGCATATATTCCATCATGGATGATAGCTTCAGTACCACATCTGGTGCCAGCTCCGATTTTTTAAGGGTAAGTGCATAAAGGTTATTAAGGATATTGAACAGGAAATGCGGATTTACCTGTGCGCGTAAGAAATCTACTTCGGCGTTTAATTTTTCGACCGTAATGCGTTGAATGAGTAATTGCTGACTATACCAATCGATACTTAATTTGAGGGAAAGCATAAGCCCCAGGTACCATAAGGTGCTGAAAAAGTTATAGGTAAGCGATTCGTACATGTTGCTGCGATACAGCGGGCCAACAATATAACCGTATAAATACCAATCGTACAGGCTTTGTATAATGAGGTAAGCCAGCACCGAAAGTAAAATGGAGGCTGTATAAGCACCATATCTCTTTTTGGTGAGGTATTTGGGTAAAAAAAGGCGCAAATTCAGGTAAGCAATAACCATTAACAGGAAGACCCTTACACTTACGCAAGCCAAAAAATAAGGCAGGTTGGCTTTATAGAGCAAATATTTCTTCTCGTAAAGAAAAAAACCGGTAACCAGTATCCAGTAAGCGGTGTAAATCAGTGTTTTTTTATTGAAGAATCTGCTCATGGTCAAAGGAACTTAAAAAGGCCGGATGGACAAAGAAATGTCGACAAACGACTTAAATAATAGAGGAAGATACACATAAAAATACGCTTGTCGATTAGATTGGTCGTTACTCTACTATTTTTTAGCGGTGTTTGCTGAACGCCTAACTTGGTGTTAAATCAAAAAATAAACGATATGAAAAAGTTATTAGTTTGTGCTTTCCTGGTTGTTGCACTGGGAAGTTTAAGTTTTACCACCAGGTTTGGGTTAGATGGTTATGAGATATTCCTCAATAACAAATCGGTGCTCAAACAGTACATTAACCAGCCATTAAATTTAAGGGTATTGAATTTAGATCAGGCTAAAGAAACAGACCAGTTACGCATTGTTTACAAGCACTGCCGCCTGGATAATGGTACCGGTACCGGACGAGGTATTGCACTTAAAGATCAAGCTGGTACAATATTGCACCAATGGAGTTTTACCGATGCCGGCCAGATGACCATTTTGGTAAAAGATTTGCGCCAGGCAGAAAAGAAAAGTGGTAAAAACAAGCTCAGCCTGTATTACACTGCCCATGAACTGGAAAAAGGTGAAATGCTGGCTATGATTAGTTTAAAATAAATGATAATGATACAGCTTACTGTATAACCATGCACATTAGCGGGCCAACGGCTGTATAATGTTGTGTTAGTTTATACAATATACGCTACAATGTAGTTACAGGCTGTTGAAATGAGGAAGCAGCTACTATCTTTGAAACACAATCGCCTCACTCGATTGAAACAAATTTTGTCTGCTCCAGTGAAGTTTCACTGGAGTGGTTTTTTTTATGGCTACTGGTTTTTTAGCTAAGAGACAATAAGTTTGTGATGCTTAGCCTGCCGGATAAGGTAGCCTGAAAAGGCTGTTGGGTTTAAGGTAAACCACTTTGCGATCGGCACTGATTATAATATTGAACCGTTTAAGTAACTCCCCACCAATTATACTCATTTTTTGACGGCCAATAGCACCTTTAAAAAATCCTGCAGGTATTGAATCCAATGTGTTTTGTCCCATCAATAAACCTGGCAATATTGCCTTTTTTACCGTAAGGATATTTCCAAAAGAATCTTTCAGGTCTTTTTCACTAATGATTTTAAGTTTTTGATCCAGCTGGTTGTTATTGGTAAAGCTATCATCAAAAAGTACTGCGCCTGCATATCCCGAATGCACCAGAAAGGGGAGGCTAAGCAGTTCTGTGCCAATTTTACAAGTGGCGTTAATGAATAGCATATCGTCTTGGTATTTAGCATCGAGCTTTGAATAACCATTTAACTTTGCAGGTAAATTGCTGCTGATGGTGATTATTTTGCGGTCGAAATCAATATCGATAACCTGACCTGCAAAAAGCTCCGGGCCGAATTTACCACCAGTTCCGGGACCAGAATTCAGGTTTTCCCACAATGGAGTATGTTCCCATTTTGTTTTGCCAATTTGCAGCAGGTTGTCTTTGCTGTAACGAGAACTGTTTTCGCCACCGCCCCAGCTTTTTACAGTATCAGCACCTTCAAAACGCAGGCTTTTCATCTTTGCAATGGCCTCGCTGGTAAGCGTAAGCGAATTTGCGGCCGTATGGAACATGAGTGAAACGGTATCCTTGCCGTTAATAAGGGCGCTAATAGTAATATTGTTTTGGCTGGTTAGTTTGAATGGAATGGTGTATGTTTTTTGGGTAGGAGCCTGCGCAATGGCAAAGCTGTTGTGAATAACCCAAAACGATAAAATTAGCAATAGCTGTGTGAGGTTTTTTGTTGTTCGCATTTTCATTATGCTAATGTAGTAATTTCAGGTAAATGGATGCAGCAGTTTATCTTAAAATTGCCATCAGTAAAGCCTGTAAAAAAAAGAACCTCACTGCAAAAATCAGTGAGGTTCTTTTAAGGTCAATAAAGCATTATTACTTCAGTTGTACTTCCGCTAAAACGGGAAAATGATCAGAAGGGAATTTTCCAAAGTAAGTGTCTGTTAAAATACCCCATTTGCTGGCGGTAAATTGGTCGCTCATAAAAATATGGTCGATAACCGATTTGCCACGGGGAATTCTAAAACCATTGGATGATGAATTATTGGCATAAGGAAATTTCACCTTGCTGTGTACATCAACCAATTGATTAGAGGTAGCTATGGTTTTGTACCATTCGCTGTCTCTGCCGCCGTTAAAGTCGCCCGTTAGCAAAACAGGTTTATTGCCGGCGATTTCAGTTATCTTTTTCAAAATCAGTTTACTGCTTTCGCGGCGGGCAATTACTCCCTGATGGTCGTAGTGCACATTAAAGGCGTAGAATTGGTTTTTAGTTTTCAGATCTTCCAGATAAACCCAGCTGCAAATTCTGTTGCAGCAGGTTACGTCCCAGCCTTTGCCAGGCACATCTGGTGTTTCTGATAACCAGAAATCGCCACTTTTTAGCATTTTAAACCTGTCTTTTTTGTAATAAATTGCCGAGTGCTCTCCGGCTTCTTTTCCATCATCGCGGCCTTTTCCGTACCGTGCATATTCAGGTAAGGCGGCGCTAATATCATCAAGCTGGTTTTTTAAACCTTCTTGTACACCAAGGATATCAAACCCGTGAAAGCGGATTAAATTCGAGACGATAGGCGCACGGTCAACCCAGAGATTACCCGAATCGCGCGGGTTATCGTAGCGAATATTGAAAGTGCCGATGGTGATTTGCTGAGCTTTAAGCCCAACCGATACTAAAGAAAAAAGCGCTGCAGCGAGCCATATTTTTATTTTCATCTGTTTGTGATTTAAATAGCGTGTAGGGCTTATTCCCAGCCTTTGTTTTGTTTAAGATTTGGGTTTTTCTGTAGATCGGCCAATGGGATCGGGTAGTAGTAGTTACGCTCATTCCATTTACGTGGAATTTCTTTCATCCACGTTAATTCGCCAGAACTACCATTTTTAAGTAACTGAGAGTTTACTGCTGCACCAATATTGGCCGAAACATCTACATAAGTTACACCCGATACAGCCGGCGACGGACGTGTTCCCTGATAAAAGGCAACATCAAGAATTCCGTCTTCATTCAAATCCATAGGGGTATTCAATGTGGGTACGTAAAAACCATTCCATTCCTGCTCCATTAAAGGTCCGCGTTTCCAGCGCAGCAGATCGGCAAAGCGCAAACCTTCCAGGCTAAGCTCTATACCGCGCTCTCTTCTGATTTCGAGTAAAGTGGCATCAGATATCCCCGGGAAATAGTTAGTCACCAGATAGGGATCTGCTACAGTCGGTTTAGTGGTTAATCCGCCTGTAATGCCTGCTCTTGCCCTGAGTGCACCTACGGTAAGCGCCCAGTCTGCATCACTTAAAGTCCCCAGTTCGGCCTTCGCTTCTGCATAGTTTAACAATACTTCGGCATAGCGGAATAAAGAGATAGCATTTGTGTTTAAAGCACCTGCATCAAAATAAATATCATCCAATGTCCATTTAATAGGCTGGTATCCGGTAAAGGTGTAAGAGAAAACAGGAGGTGCCGGTACCTGCTGACCACTGCTAATGCGCTTATAATCGCCTAAACGTATGGTTTGCTTCAGTCTCAGATCTCTGTTTTTAACCTCATCCTTAAATAACATGGTTTTATAGGCCGCATCATTGGTATAAGGCGTTCCATCAAGCTTTAAATAAGTATTGATAAAAGTACGGGTAAAACTTGCTTTTGCGCCGTATGTTCCACTTGTCCACCACCAGTTGGCTTCATTGAGTACGCCTAGATTGATGTCGGCCACGGCAGCTTGTAAAACCTCGTTGGCCATTGGCGTATTGCTAGTAAACACCTGACGATATGAAACACCAGGGCCACCAGCTGTATTTAAGGAATAACCTCCTTTTTTTATAATTTCATCAGCAGCTGATGCAGCATCTTCCAGCCATTTGCCGGCTGTAGCCGAAAGGCTTAAATCAGTATGGTATTTACGGAAAGTTCCTTCAAAAAGGCATAGTCTCGATTTAAAGGCATAAGCTACCCATTTGGTAATGGTTGTACGGCTGGCATCGTTGGTATTGCTAATGTTTGCACAGGCAAAATTAATGTCGGCCAGTACCGAATCCATAACCAGTTCCCGTTTATCTCTGCCTGCGTTTAGGGCCGGATCATCGATATTCAGGGGTTTTCCGATCCAGGGCACATCTCCAAAACGTTTCACCTTTTCCATGTAGAAGTAGGCCCTGAAATAACGGGCAATACCAAGGTAGTTGTTGCGTACTGCTGCCGGAACAGCAGGGTTTTTACAGTTTTCGATAAAATAATTGATGTTTCTGAGGTCACGCCAGGTCCAGCCAGAGCTGTTATTGGCTGCAAAGCCGCCTTCACGGATAAAATCAGGAACAGATTTTACAGCCAGGTAATCAGACATGGCATCCTGACTGGTTGAGTTCTTAGGCAGGAAATCCATACCATAAAATGAATTGGTGTAGAGTTTAAGCCCGTTTTCTGTTCCGAAAACCGCATCCTTTGTTGCACTTGATTCGGGCTTTTGATCAAGTTTTTTACAGGCTGCCAAAGCCAGGCAGGCCAGTAAGATATAGATATAATATTTTTTCATCTTCATTTTTTTATCAAGCTATTTATAATCCAATGTTCAATCCTAAAGAGTAGCTCTTCATCAAAGGATAATTGTAACCATCTCCGTTTGTGCTGCCGGCGTTTAAATCCTGATCGGAAGGCACAGCATTTTCAACATCGATAGTATGTTTAACTATTTTATACATTGGCGAATAGGTAAACAGGTTCTCGCCTGAGAAAAATATTTTGGCACTGCGAACACCTATACGGTTTATCCATTTGCCCGGCAAAGCGTAACCAAACTGCAGGTTTTTCATGCGGAGATAGGCCACGTTTTGCAGGTAACGCGTTTGCGCCACACCCAAAGTACGGTTGGTATTGCTTGATGCTGCTCTCGACATCGTTCTGGGGAAATAAGCATCGGTATTGTCCGGTGTCCACATATTGCCCAGATGGAAGGTTGGTATATTGTTGTACGGCCTGTTGTACTGGCCCCAGAACATTTCTGTTTCGGTGCTCGGGTACCACTGCTGTTTGCCAACTCCCTGAAAGAAAACAGAGAAAGAAAAATTATGCCAGTCGGCGCCAAGGCTTACACCATACAGATATCTCGGAGCAGAATTTCCGATAATTCTCCGGTCGCCTGATCTGCCTACCTTGTTTTCGCCCACATTGATAAAGCCATCGCCGTTAAGGTCTTTTAGTTTAATATCGCCAGGGAACCATTTACCGGTGGGCGAGGCTCTCATTTGCGGATCTTGTTTAGCATGCGAAGCAATGTCTGCATCATCAATAAAGAAGCCTTCGGTTTCGTAGCCCCATATTTCGCCCAGTGTTTGTCCTTCGTAATAATCGCTCAGTAATTTATCGGGGTTATTGTACTTATCTATTTTTGTTTTGCTATCCGATAAGGTCAACCTTACATTGTAATTGAAAGGCTTCGATTTACCGATTTTATCGTTCCAGGTTAACGAAAGCTCCCAGCCACGGGTAGTTAAGTTGGCATAATTTCCTTTGGGTACATCAGCTCCGAAAACAGCAGGTGGAGTAAGTCCAAAAGTAAACATATCAGTCGTTTTGCGGATGTACGCATCGCCGGTAAAGCTTAACCTGCCTGAAAGCATGGTTAAATCAAGACCAAAGTTGCTGGTGGTCGAAGTTTCCCAGGTTAATCCATCGGGAAGAACATTCGGGATACGGGTGGTTTGTGGTCTAACGCCGTTTAAAATAACGCCCGACTGGCTGATGTTAAAGATTTCCTGAAAGGCATAAGATGCGATGTTACCGTTTCCAAGTGAGCCATAAGAAGCCCTTAATTTTAAATCAGAGATCAACCTATCAGAAACATGCCAAAACGGCTCTTTATTGATCCTCCATCCGGCCGAAACAGAAGGGAAGAAGCCATAACGCTGATCGGCAGGGAATTTAGATGAACCATCATAACGCGCATTAACTTCTAAAAGGTAACGGTCTTTAAAAGCATAATTTAACCTCGAGAAACCACCCAGGATAGCCCATTGTTCGTAACCACCACCAGTAGTAATAGATTGGCCAAGTGCCAGGTTCAAATCTGTAGCATCTTCGAAAATAATTCCGTTTCGCTGTACTGCAATACGGTTATAGGTAGATTGTTCGTAGTTGTAACCCGCCATAGCTTTCAGGTAATGGTCGGTACCAAACCTGTTTTCGTATTCGGCGTAAATGTTGGTTGCCAGATACTGGGTTTCGCGCTGATCGAACAAAAGATCGTTGGTGGTGGTACCAACATAGGCTGTAACCCCGCGGGTATTGCTGTATGGAACCTGAACTCTTTTTTGCTCAATGTTGTTATTGGTATTGCGGAAGGTAAAATCGGCATTTACCCTAAACTTGTTGTTAAAGAAATTAGTTCTCAAACCTGTTATATTTCTAAAAACCTGACGACGGGTATCAATCCCGTTTTTTCCATAAATAAAATCGCCCACGGTATAAGCTGCAGCAAAAGTTAACGAACCATCCGGGTTGAAAATTGGCATGGTAGGCTTACCCTCGTCGGCAATATTTCTCCATATTCCACCTCCCTCACCAACGTTGATCGGGTTGTGGTAATTCATAACCGAGTAATCGGCGTTATTTTCAATGCTTAACCACGGAAAAACCTGTACAGATCCTCTTGCACGGATGTTTTTCATGTCGTAATCGTCGGTGTTGTACCTAAATAGCCCGTCCTGATTAAGGAAACGCCCCGATACCAGAAACGATGCCTTATCGCCACCGCCACTTACCGAAAGGTTATTTTCTGTGGCTGCCGTATTTTTCTTGTACAGCTCGGCATAGTAATCCGTACTTCCATAATAGGTGTACTCGCCTGTGGTCGGGTTTATCTCTATCTGGTTGTAAGGCTGACCCGATTCCGATCTTTTTTTGAATTCATCGAGATAGGCCTGCGAAAATTTCTGTGTTTTATTTGCATTCTGCGGGAAAGCACCATCGCCGTTTACAAATGCCTCAGCAAACATCTTAGCCCATGTATAGCCGTCGGTTACGAAATCAGGAACCTGTAATGGGGTTTTAATGGCGTAATTGCTTGAAAATGCTACACTGGTACGACCTTTTTCGGCTTTTTTAGTGGTAATAAGCACCACACCAAATACCCCTCTTGCACCATAAATGGCTGCCGATGCGGCATCTTTAAGAATAGATACACTTTCTACATCGTTGGGATTGAGTAAGCTTGGATCGCCTTCAAAGCCATCAATTAGAATTAAAGCACTACCACCTTGTCCGATAGAAGTAGTACCACGGATATTGTAACTTGGCGATTGCGTAGGCTTCCCATCCATCATTTTTAAATTCAGGTTGGGAAGTAAGCCTTGTAAACCTTGTGTAAGGTTGGTAATGGGTCTGTTTTCGAGTTTTTTCGCAGTAATCTGATCTACAGCACCCGTGGCGTTTTCTCTTTTCTGGGTTCCGTAACCCACAACAAGCACCTCATTTAAACTTCCCGATTCACCTTTTAGGGTTATATTTAAAGGAGCGTTTTCGCTTGCTTTTACCTGCACTTTACCCAAAGTAACGGTGGTGTACGAGATAAAACTGATTTGGATGGTATAAGTGCCCGTTGGAACGATTAATTTAAAGCTTCCATCCGGATTGCTTTGCGCAACTTTGTTTAACTCTTTTACGAGGATACTGGCGCCGGGAAGGGGATCTCCCTTCTCATCAACCACCTTTCCACTAATTGTTCCTTGTTCCTGATTTTTTAAAGCAGCAGGAAGATTGGGTAGATTCGCCATGGCTATGGCAGGTGCGCCAGGTACTGCGGTAAGCAATGCAGTTGCCGAAGCAAACAGCACCGACCTCAGCATGGCTGTTAAGTTTTTTTTCATTAGCTTAATAATTAGTTTTGAAACTAAAGCGTTTTAGCTAGTTTCTATGGTTCCTTTAATGGCGCAAAGCTAGAGGGCTTATATAAACCCAATATTAATTTACTTTAACTATTGAGGATTGTTTTTGATGGCGTTTGCCTTGTTTTTACAAGAATGGCGGGATTTTGATGCAAAAGGCAATAGGTTTTATGTTCGCGGGCTGGAAAGCGCAAAAATTAAATAACTTGTAAGGTGTTTTTTAGGTGTTAGATGGAAAATAGGGCGTTATTGTGATGAATCTGGTAGGGAAAAATAAGCTTATTTAATTTTGCTAACCAATACCAGGTCGGTAATGGTTACTCCATCCTTATCCGGAGAATCATAGCGTTTTAAACTTAGAGTATTAAAGCCACTTTGCCCAAGGGCTTTGGTTAAATAATCTTCGCGATGATAGTGTACGTACACCCGGTCGCCAGTACTGGATATTTGGTATCTCGACTTGTTATTTTCATCTTCCTCCATGGTGCTTAAATAGAAAACACCAGCTGGTTTTAATAAAGCGGATACATTTACAATTAAATCAATAGCTTCTTCGGGTGTTAAATAGGGCAGGCAAAAGCCACAGGTAATCGCGTCAAATTTTTGATTAAGAGTAGCGATTTCACGGCAGTCCATGAGCTGAAATTGTGCTGTTGGGTTGTTGATTTGGGCAAGTTCTAGCATGTTTGGGGAAAGATCAATTCCCAAAATCCGGTATGCAGGTTTCAGATTAAGCAAATATTTGCTAATGTTTCCGGGACCACAGGCGATATCCAGTATGTTGGCATCTTCGGGCGTAATGTTGTCGCAAAACACTTTAAATGGCTCAGCATACAAGCTAACATTCATAAACTTTTGGGCATATATTTTAGCCGATTTATCAAAAGCCTCTTCAGGTTTTACTGTTTTCATCATCATCTTTATTTAGCATACCATATTTGCACCCATTAATATAAAGTTATGAAAAATAGCAGGATAACTACCTTAGCTGGAACGTTAAATCCAAGTGAATGATAGCAAGTTAACCACGTAAAAAAGAATGTCAGAATCTTTTTGTGCGGGTATGTTTATCTGCTTCGCACATTGCTAATGATTCGGTGCGCATCTGCAGCAACGGTCGCTGCTCTGGCTATTTAGCAAATTTACCCATGAGCATTTTGCTCATTGTAAAGACCTGGGCGCACAAAAAGATGTGTACCCAGGTTTTTTGATAAGCGATATCATTATAGTCTGTTGAAGAATGCGTGTGGTTACATGCCGTCTGAGCGCATGGCGTAAACTAGTTTTACGTGCCTGAAAGCATTTGTTTCGCTCCATTCATTATCGTAGTTTAAACCGTATGGCCAAAAATGACCACCTCCTGTATGTATGGCGCCACTGGTACCGTCAAAAATTTTAACCAGTGCCACGGTATTGGTGCCCAGAAAATCACCGGTTGAGGTATTGGTTGTCCACCCGCCACTAAGGCCTACGCCATAGGTATGCGCAATTTCGTGCATAGCAGTACGAACGTTTTGGTAGCTGGTATTTGCACCAAAGCGGATGTTGCCGTTTGTGCTGCCATCGGCAGTAGCTACACCAGTATTATATTGTACAGTAAGGGTGCGCGAAGGCCAGTTGCCACCTGCGTTGTACCTGGCGCAGGCATCGTTCATGGCATTGGTAATGCGAGTTACCACATCTGCTGGTACGCCTGTGCTGTTTAGCGTCCAGTTTAACTGACCACCAGCATTAACCGTTAATAACGACCATTGCTGGTTTTCGCCTCCCCAGTAAGTCCATTGGTCTACATTTGCGCCATTATCAATAGATTGGCCGGCTACATCAAGGTCTTTGCCACTGTTCCGATTAATAATGCGGTAGTAACCATTGCCAATGGAGGTAAATTGCCATTGCTGATTATTGGCGCCTGTATTGGTAGAAATGTTTACATTATCACCATCTGCAGTGCCAGCTAGGTCTACCTGAAGCGCTTTTGTGCTATGTACACCAATAATCGAATAATAGCCACCCGAAAGCGAGGTTAAAGTCCATTTTTGGTTGGTGCCGCCAGTACCTGCATATTGAGAAACATTAGAACCATCTGCGGTTTGAAATGCACCTACATCGAGTACCTTTCCGCTTTTGCGGTTTACAATATAGAAAGTACCATTAGCCACGGTAAGTTGTGGTTCGTTAGGTGGTATTGCTGCCAGTTTGCCCTTTAAAGAAAGGGATGATGTAGTTGCATCCGGAAGATTGTCTTTTCTACAGCTGCCCGAAAAGAGGACGATGCCAAGCATAAATACACTGAGTAAGCGTAGGATAGAAGGTTTAGTTTTCATAATGTTGAGTAGGGTTGAGTGAACATGCATATGGAATGTTCGTTTGGTTAATTTAAAGAAGGCATATGCCTCCGGTTAAACGGAGTCCTTCTATGCTTATCAATAAGACTATAATGACAGTTTAGGGGATTTTATAGTAGCCAAATGTTCAAGCTGAATAATTGAGGCTATTAATAATAGGTTTAAAGTTCAGTCGGTTGTTTGCAAGAGATTTTTGCGCATCATTTAGGTTTTTCATAGGTGCTTTTGAGTAGTTATTTAGCTAATGTTAAATGCGATACCATAGTTAAGCGCTGCAAGTGCTTAATGCCGGATTGCATTCTTTATTATACTTGGTTCGAACAAATTAACTACAAAAAAGATGCGGAGTAGAGGGGGAATATGATCAAAATGAGGGGGCAAACTCTTATTTTTTGCGGTTTATTATCCGGAAGGCAAGTAAAACGCTTGAGGTAGAATAGATTGTTATTCCCAGTTGATTGGAAATAACAATGAATAGGCTTTGAAGTTAGCCTGGTTGTGAACTTTGAGGTTTCTGCTGGCAGGAATGCTCCGTTGTATAAGTGAAATTGTTTAAGGGAATGATATCAATCTGCAGTCTTGATTTGGAATACAAATGTTGATCCTTTTCCGATTTCGCTTTCTACCCTAATACAAGTGCCATGAAGTTCGAGTATGGCATATACGAGGTAAAGTCCGATTCCAAAACCACTGATGGTTCTAGTTTGTTCTGACTGGATTCTGTAGAATTTTCTGAAAAGGAATTTTTGCTCTTCTTTCGAGATGCCAATTCCGTTGTCTTTCACGCTCACGGTGAACGCTTTATCCTGTTTTTGGCAAGTTATGCTTATTTCCCCGCCTTCAGGCGAGTACTTTACAGCGTTGCTAATCAGGTTAATCAGCACCAGTGAAATCTTTTCAGCATCGCCAATGGCCATTGCATGCGCTTCGCCAATATAGTTGAAATGGTGCTTAGAGGTAGTAATTGTTACATCACTTAAACAATTGTTAATCAGTGCTGGTAAATCAAATGGGTTTAAGTTCAACCTGAGCTGACCATCGTCCATTTTAGAGATGTTTAGAAAATCTCTGATCATGGCTTCCATTTTTTTGGTTTGTATCTCAGCTTTGGAAAGCGCTTTATCGATAAATTCGTTTTTTTCATTCCTTGCCTTAAACAGTGCAACCTGCACATAAGAACGCAAAGAGGTTAGGGGCGTTTTTAACTCGTGACTTACCAGACCGATAAATTCTTCCTTTTTCTTGTCGGCTTGCTTTTTTTCGGTAATATCTCTCGCAATTTTTGAAAGACCAATCACCCGGCCAGTACTATCTTTAATGGGCGAAATGGTTAACGATACATCTATTAGCCTGCCGTCTTTGCGGCGCCTGATGGTTTCAAAATGATCAACCCTGATTCCTTGACTAAGCTGGGAGAGGATTTTGGGTTCTTCATCAAGCCGATCCTGAGGAATGATTTTGAGAATCGATTGCCCAATCATTTCTTCGGCATTGTAACCAAATATTCTTACTGCCGATTCGTTCCAGCTGGTTACTATACTATTGAGGTCTTTGCTAATAATGGCATCGTCTGATGATTCGATTATAGCGCTCAGTCGTTTGCTGTTTACTTCGGCAGAAAGGCGGTCGGTAATATCGCGCGCAATTTTCGATACGCCAATAATTACTCCTTTGTAATTTAGAATGGGCGATATGGTGAGTGATACAGCTACCAGACTGCCGTCTTTGCGCATTCTTCTGGTTTCAAAGTGATTTATTTTGATCCCCCGGTGTAGTTTGGAAATGATTTCGGTTTCTTCATGCTGGAGATGGGCAGGAATAAGCCTGAGTATAGAAACGCCAATCATTTCTTCGGCAGTATAGCCAAAAATGCGTGATGCTGAACTATTCCAACTGGTAATAATCCCTTCCAGGTTTTTACTGATGATGGCATCATCGGAAGATTCGTTGATGGATTGGAGTATGGCGTTCTTTTCTTCCGCTGTTTTTAATACTGCATTTAAACGCAACAACTTTTCATTGTCGAGATTGAGATCTAATGCAAGTTTTTCCAGTTCATTTATTACTGCGGCAATATCATTAGATTCTATCATGTTGTGTTATGAGTAAACAATATAGGTAATATTTATATTGCCGGTTTATCTGTTGCCATAATGACCTAAAAAACCGGGTGGTTTTACCCCTTTGTAACAAGAATACTATATGCGTTTTGCCCTGAACCGAAATTTTAGGTCAGACGGCTGATTTTTCGGATAAAAATGAATGCGGTTTTAATGCTTTCGCTTATCATTTGCAGATCAGTTTTTCTGGTTATCAGCTGCTACAGTTTGCTGAAGGAAGGGAGTATCAAGAATACTGATCCGTTTGCCCTGCGCCGAAATTTTACCGCCTTTACTAAATTCTGTAAAAATCTTGAAAAGCGTTTCGTATGTAGTGCCAGAGTAGGAAGCTACATCCTGACGGGAAATATCAATATCTATAGCGCCCGAAGTATCGGTGCCAAACTGAGATTGTAAGGATAAGATGGCGTTAGCAATTCTACCTTTTACTGACATGTGGGCCAGGTTGCGCATCCGCTCGTGCGATTCCTGAAGTTCGGCCGCAAAGAAATGCATAAGCTCGTAGGTAAAATCCGGATTAACCCGTAGGCTCGATCTAAAGAACTGGAGGTCGATAAAACAAACCATTGCCTCTTCTAACGCAGTAGCCGAAACCGGATAAACGGGGTTTTTGCCTAATCCAAGGTGGCCAATTACATCGCCCGATCTGGCGAAGCGTATAATCAGTTCCTTTTCGTTATCCCACTTCTTATGCACTTTAATTGTTCCTGAGTAAACAAAAAAGATACCGTTTACTGCATCTCCTTCTGAAAAAAGCTGTTCGCCTTTTTTGATCTGGAAGTTTTTCTTCTGCTGGGAAACCGCAGGCAGCCAGTCCGCTATTACACGACTGCACAGGTAACAGCGTTTTAGGTCACAGGCATTGTTGCATTCTTTCATCTTCAGGGTCTTGCTAAGGGCAAAAATACAATTATTAATTTATCAGTGTTTAATATTTTAAAACATATTTAATAATATATAAAATTGTATTAATTTATTTATTGATTCTTTATTAATATTGTTTAAAATATATTTTATGCTTTGTTCTTATTTTTTATTTCTACTTTTGTCTCATTCTCAAATAATGAAATGAATAAGATAAAAAATATCATACCAATATCGCCGGCGCTTGGCATTTTCGGTAAGTTTAAAATGGGTAAGCACAAAGAGAAAAGCTCAAAAAAGCGCCTTTTATTTATATCCATGCTCTCGGTTGGTGTAGCCATCGGAATCTCTTTCATCGCAAAAGTGCTGGTATCGCTAATTAACCTGGTAACCAATATTTCTTTTTACCAGCAGTTTGATTTCAGTTTTCATAGTCCTGCCGATAACCACCTTGGTTTACTGGTGATCATTGTTCCGGTTATAGGCGGGGTAATAGTAGGCTTTATGGCCTTCTACGGATCGAAAGCGATTAGGGGGCACGGTATTCCGGAAGCCATGGAGCAGGTACTTACTAATCAAAGTAAAATAAAACCTTCAATAGCCATATTAAAACCTGTATCTTCTGCAATTGCAATTGGTACTGGCGGGCCATTTGGGGCCGAAGGACCAATTATCGCTACCGGTGGCGCATTGGGCTCTACGCTGGGGCAGTTATTTACTGTAAGCCCTGTTGAACGTAAAATTATCCTGGCTGCAGGGGCAACTGCGGGCATGTCGGCCATTTTTGGTACACCGCTTGCCGCGGTATTTCTTGCCATCGAACTGTTATTGTTCGAATTTTCTCCGAGGGCAATTATACCAGTGGCACTTGCCTGTATTACAGGAGCGGCAGGACACCATCTGCTTTTCGAAGCAGGACCTGTGTTTCCCATGCCTGTGCTTTCGGCACCGTCAAATGCAGCGTTGGGTATTTACAGTCTCATCGGGATTCTGGTAGGGCTCGCATCACTGGGGCTTACTAAGGTGGTTTATTTTGTCGAAGATGCCTTTGAGCATTTGCCCTTACACTGGACCTGGTGGCCGGCAATAGGTGGGCTTGCAGTTGGTGTTGTGGGCTATTTCGCACCGCGTACATTGGGTGTAGGTTACGATAATATCATTTCGCTCTTAAGCGGGCAACTCTCCATCTCGGTTATTCTTTCGTTATGCCTGTTTAAATTTATTTCGTGGGCTATTGCTTTGGGTAGCGGAACTTCGGGCGGAACACTTGCACCTTTAATGACTATTGGTGGTGCAACCGGCGCAGCTTTGGGTTACCTGCTGCATGCTGCTTTTCCAGCTTTAGCTATCAGTATTCCGATGTCGGCGTTGGTAGGCATGTCGGCCATGTTTGCCGGTGCTTCGAGGGCTTATTTAACCAGTATTCTTTTTGCACTCGAATCTACCCAGCAAATACAAGGGCTGTTACCATTGCTTGGTGCCTGCTCTGGTGCTTATCTCGTTTCTGTGTTTTTAATGAAGAATACCATCATGACCGAGAAAATTGCCCGCAGGGGAATTCATACACCAGATAGCTATGAGCCCGATCTGCTGTTAAAATTACGCGTTACAGAGGTGATGGATCGTAGTCCGGTTTTTATCAGTTCATATAATACCATTGCCGAGGTGCGGAAATATTTTGTGGCAAATCCGCCTAAAGAAAACCAATATGCGGTGCGGGATACAGCAGGAGCTTATATGGGCACGATTTCAGTGTTGGATATTTTTCAATGGGTAAAAGAGGATATGGCCAGTATCACAGCTATTATCAAATCAGAAGATGAGCAGATTAAAGGAAACGAACCCGTTAGGAAAGCTTTAGAATTAATGCACAGCACAGGGAATGATTTTGTGGCAGTGGTTAGTGGTAGAGACGGCACATCATTCGAGGGATTGTTAAGCTATAAAGATATTGTTAGGGCCTACAGCACAAATCAGGAGAAGGAGAGCAGGATTGGCAGAAACCTTTCGATGGATAGGCAAGCCAAAAAGATGATTGTGAAGGGCAAAAAAATGATGGCCGACCGGAGAGTTTAATGGTATAATGTTATTTAATTAAAGAATATGAAAAAGACAAGTTATTACCTGATGATTGGAGGCTCAGTGTTGCTGGTCGTTACCTTATTAACAGGAGGGCAGCTAAATGCAATCAATCCGGTCGATTCTCACCCCTGGACCATCAACATCAATGGAATCCGTTCGTTTCCCTGGCCAGAATTTACTGGAGGCCTGCTGATTGCACTAGGGCTTATTTTTAATATTGCTACCTGGCACCAGAAAAAGTCGAGGATAGCCTAATCGTAATGGGGCTATTTGCAACTTTCAATTAACAGGTTTACAAAGTATTAATCAGCCCAAATGATATGATAGCGGACAATAATGCGCTTGAAGAAGCCATAGCGCAACTCAAAGCCAAAGGATATACTTTAACCTTTAGCCCCGATGATGCCCATACCGCCGCCTGGGGTGTGGCTGGTCCGTGGCCAACAGATATTGAATATCATATTGATGAAGAGATATCCTGCAGGGTTTATAACGATGGCGACGAAACCCATATCAGGGTATTGGCAGTAACCACTAAGCCCTTTGGTTTAAAAGGAATTCAGTTGGTAAACGCAGAACAGCAACGCTACTGGACAGTTGATGAGATTTTGGTTGGTTTTTCGAAAATGCTGAAAGCTACTAAAACGTTTCTTTTTCGTTCAAAGAGTAGCTAGTTTAAAGCATAGATTCACTTCGATCAATTATCCTACCGAACCAGAGTGTATACTGCTCAGGTATTTTTCGGTTTTAACCTGTATATGCCTCCAATTTTGCAGCTATTTCAGTAATGATCGTCATGCTGAAGGTATGTCTGCCTGTAAGCCATCTTTTAATTTCATCAGGGTTAACATCCAATGCAATGGCCAGATCTTGTTCTGATAACTCATTATTGGCAATTGCGGCTGCAGTTTTTGCAGCAACAGCAAGGTTTAGCTGCGATAAGCGTTCGATAGCAGGGTTTCCGGTTTCTTCCAGCCAGATAGCAACAAAATCGTTTTCTTCCATTTTATAATGCGTAATAATTGGTATCCCAGCCAATAACAGGTTGGTTCTTTCAGGCGGCAAATTTAACAATCCTGAAACAATCATTACTATCCATTTTTATTTTTTGAGCGATAAGCCTTAAGATATCTAAATGATTTAACCAATTTTAGGTTTTTAACAATTTGCAGCCACAGGAGTGTAGCGGTTAACGATTGTTATAAGTCGAGCTATATCAAAAGGTTTACGCAAATAAGTATCAAAGCCCATTTTTCGGTAAGTAAGGTCTATATCTGTATTACAGCTAGAGGCAATGAGTGCGGTTTGAGGGCACAAAGTACGTATAACTCTGCATAACCGGGCAGGCCGCAGAAGGTCCTGAAAACAATCCATAATAATCAGATCGGGACCATAACTCACCACAGCGGTAGCTAGGTCACCATCCCAGTATGGAAGCGTTTTTACCTGGCAACCCTCATCGGCTAATATAAGGCTAATAATTTCGAAAATAGCCAGGTCGGGTTCGTGAAGAAATATCTTTTTCATGGCAGTCCTCCGAAAAAGATAGATCCCATATGTCCGTCGGGAATATTTTAAGGATATTACAATATAGTCAAAGAAAGCTTACAAAACGAATTTTTTGAGTAGTATAATTGTTGCACACTAATATAATATCCTTTTATTTACGCCCTTTATTGATCGAAGTTAGTTCTAGCCAGGCATCCGGAAGCCCTGGCGAACTTACCTGCAGTTTAATGTTTCCTGCTTTATCCGAGCTTTTCACAATCACCATTGCACGTCCGTTCCAGGGCTTTCTAGTATTAGAAGTATAAGGTGTAATGTCTTTAAGATCTGCGTTATCTGTTGCGGCGATAGTTGCTGCTCCCGATAATTTAAAAGTTAGGCTATGGTTTGCATCAGGCCTGATATTACCCTGCTTGTCTACTATTTCTACTGTAACAAAAGAAAGGTCCTGCCCATTTGCGTAAAGCCTTTTTCTATCAGCCTTTAACCTTATCTGTGCAGCTTGACCGCTGGTACTTAAAATAACAGCTTCTTTTTCCTGGCCATTTAGTATTCCAACAGCTTTTAATTGGCCTTGCTGATAGGCCAGGGGAAAGGTTGCTTTAAATTGTTGTTTTACGGTTGTTGTTTTTTCTCCAATCAGCTTGTTATTCAGATACAGCCGTACAGCAGGGTATTTACTGTAAACTTCTACCTGTATTTCCTTGCCCTCGCAGCCTGGCCAGGTCCAGCTTTCCCACGATGGCCAAACCGACCACATGGTTTCTTTAATTACACCATTAGCCGGATTCGGCTCTTTTACTGCCATATAAATTTTCTCGTTGTCATTGTATAACATACTTCGGTAGTGCGAAATTGGCTTCCTCCAGCCGGTTAGGTCAATGTCGCCACAATAGGCACCATGCCATGGAAATAAATCACGTTCCCAATGTTGTCCTTCCAGTTCGCCGGGATAATAATAACGCCCAATTCCGGATTCGCCAAGGTAGTCCATTGCAGTCCAGACAAAGTCGCCGATGATATAATTGTTTTGCTGTACCAGCTCCCAGTTGGTAAAAGCATCTCTCGGATAGGATTCCGTTTGTACAATTATACGTGAGGGTATCCGCGTATGGTCTGCAGCTGCATGGTGCAACTGGTAGTTATATCCGGCCACATCGTGGGCTGCCATTAGCGGATCGAACATTTCCCAGTCTTTATCCCAGGTGGTCATCGCCGAAGTTACTGGCCTGGTCTGATCATGTTTCTTTACATAGGACGATAGTAGTTTAGCTGTTTCAACTGCTTTGGCTTCCTTTCGCTCAATAATCTCGTTGCCAATGCTCCACATAATGATGGCGGGGTGGTTGCGATCGCGTTTAACCATTGCCGCAATATCGCGTTCAGACCAATCGTTAAAATATAAAGCATAGTCATATTTGTTTTTTCCGGTGCGCCATCCGTCAAACGCTTCATCAATAACCAATAGACCAAGCTTATCGCAGGCATCTAAAAAAGCCGGCGAGGGTGGATTATGGGAAGTACGTATAGCGTTAAAACCTGCTGCTTTCAACAGCTCAGCCTTTCTTTCCTCAGCGCGGTCAAAGGCTGCCGCACCCAGACTTCCATTGTCGTGGTGCACACAGCCACCATTTAGCTTTATTGTTTTGCCGTTCAGCTCAAATCCTTTCGTTGGACTGAATTTTATAGATCGGATACCAAAATTTTGTATTTCTTTGTCTAATAGCTTTTTATTATCCTTAATCTCAACTATTGCGTAATACAGGTTTGGTGCTTTTATATCCCACAAAAGCGGATTATTCAGTGCTAAATTTTCGGTTATGCTGTTGGAACTGCGGGGCTGCAATTTAACCTGTATGGTTTTGGTTGCGGCTTTGCGGTGGCTTTTATCAAAAACTGAGATGGATACTGCCACGTTTTTAGGTTGGTCGGTATCGTTATTTAGCTTAGCCTCAACCCGAACAATAGCTTTACTGGCACTTACCGTTGGCGTAGTTACAAAAATACCCCATTGATCGAAATGTACAGGATCTTTGCTCATGAGCCATACGTGGCGGTAAATCCCCGATCCGCTATACCAGCGCGAATTTTTTTGTTGCGCGTTATCTACGCGAACCGCTATGGTATTTTTAGTGCCGTATTTCAAATATGGGCTCAGATCGTAGGTAAATGAAGAATATCCGTAAGGGTAAACACCAAGCGATTTGCCATTTATAAAAACCTCAGCATTCATGTAAACTCCTTCAAAATAAATAGATACCTTTTTATTTTTCCAGTTCGCTGGTATAGAGAAGGCTTTTCTGTACCAACCTATGCCTGCCGGAAAGTATCCACCATCATTACCCATTGGGTTTTTTGCATCTATTCTGCCCTCAATGCTCCAGTCGTGTGGCAAATCGCGCGCGCGCCAGTTTCGGTCATCAAATTCAGGTGTACTGAAGTTATCTGATTTATCTGCCAAATTAAATTTCCATCCATAATCAAACAGCTCCTTATTGCCATTAAATGCTTGTTGTGCACTTGATTTTAGTGCAATAAGCATCAACAAGACGGTTACAGCTGAATAATAAAAACCTGGATAAGCATATTTTTTCATTGTAGAATGGATTTAGACCTGGTTAAAGCATGAAGATATAAATAATAAGCGTTATATGTACGTTTAAAATTTAAAATACAATTTTACTGTTTAAAGCAAGTGATCTGATGGTTAATGAATTATAGTTGATTTATCTGTAAAAGGGTAATAATACCTCGAAAAGGGTATTTGTATTGGATAGATTACAGCCTATAGCGTGTTGATGTTTTTAAGAGAGAGAGGAGAAGTTCTGAACCAGTGATGAGTAGATCGGTGTTTAAAATTTAGTGTTTTTTGAGCCGAATAAAAAAATCTATTCGGCCCTTTAAACTTAAAACCGCCTTTCTCGGCCTTTGTTACGAAGTAATTCGATCAAAATACCGAAACCAGAAAGTAGTGAGAATACGCCGATGATTAGGTTGGTTCTGTCATCCATGAAGTTTTTAGTTTAGGTTTTCAAGATATAAACTTCAAATGACATTAAGAAGACATTTGATGAAAAAAAGTAAAAAAATAATTTGAAATCAATTTTTACTTTAGCTATGTAGATTATTAGGCGCTAACCTGGGCTCGAATTATCAGATTTTAAAAACCATTATTTGATCGAAAAGGTTTCTTTGATAAGCCGTTTCGGTTTAATGGCAATTTAATATTTGGTTTAAGCAAAAGAGTATGAGTTTACAGGCGTACAATCAAAAACGGGATTTTAAAAAGACTACTGAACCTAAGGCGGGGATAAGTAAAGACAGTAAAAGGTTGATGTTTGTGGTGCAAAAGCACGATGCTTCCAGGCTCCATTACGATTTCCGTTTGGAGATGGGCGGTGTTTTGAAAAGCTGGGCAGTACCTAAAGGCCCCTCGCTGGATCCTAAGATTAAACACCTGGCCATGATGGTAGAAGATCATCCTTTCGATTACCGCAATTTTGAAGGGATTATACCGAAAGGAGAATATGGTGGCGGAACTGTGATTGTTTGGGATCAGGGCTGGTACGAAACCATAACCGATATTAAAGGGAAGAAAGCACAGGAGAATAATTTGCTTAAAGAGCTGGCTAAAGGTTCGGTTAAAGTGCGTTTGCACGGCCAGAAATTAAACGGGGAGTTTGCGCTGGTAAAAACCAAAGGCATGGGCGAGCATGCCTGGCTGCTGATTAAGCATGATGACGAATATGCTTCTAAAAAGGATATTACTAAGCTGGATGAATCTGTACTGTCGGGGAAAACCCTGGCAGTAATGGAAGAAACGAGTGAAAAAGTATGGAAATCGGGGAAGGAGCAAAAGCTGAGTACTGATAAATTAGCTAAAGTTGTTAAGAATAAAAAAGATAAGGATTTGGATCAAGGGCAGGATGTGGCACCTGATGTTGCCAAGCTGCTTCGAAATGCACCTAAATTGGCTATGCTGAAAAACGTAAAACCCATGCTGGCCACTTTGGTTGATAGCGCTTTTGATGATGAAGACTGGCAATACGAAGTGAAGTGGGATGGTTACCGGGCGCTTGCTTTTTTGAACAAACATGATGTAGAGCTGCTTTCGAGAAATAAAAAATCATTTAACGAAAAATTCTATCCCATATACGAGACGCTGAAATCGTTGAAGCTCAATGCAGTTTTAGATGGAGAGGTACTGGTATTGAATGATAAGGGCGTTTCGAACTTTGGCCAGCTTCAAAACTGGAGGAACGAAACCGATGGAACGCTGATTTATTGTGTTTTTGATATTTTGTGGTACAAAGGCAAAGACCTTACCGCACTTACTTTAGTAGAACGGCAGGCCATATTGAAGGAGATATTGCCTAAAACTAATGATCGTATCCGTCTTTCTAAAGTATTTGATACCAGTGGAATTGAGTTTTTTAAGGCTGCCGAAAAGATAGGGCTGGAGGGAATTATGGCCAAACGTAAATCTTCTGTTTACACCCTAAACAACCGGTCTAAAGACTGGCTCAAAATAAAAATCAACAAAAGACAGGAGGTGATTATTGCAGGTTTTACCAAAAACAAAGATACTTCCAAATCTTTCAGCTCGCTTATACTGGCCGTGTACAAAAAAGGAAAACTAAGCTTTGCCGGCAAGGTAGGTACAGGATTTTCAGATCAGCAACAAAAACAGATGATGAAAATGTTCGAGCCCTACATTAGCAAAAAGAGTCCGTTCGAAGTTGTTCCGGATGTAAATAAGCGTTCGAGATTTCAACGCATGCAGCCTGATGCAGAAATTACCTGGATGAAAGCTGAACTGGTTGCTGAGGTTGAATTTATCGAAATCACCAGTGAAGGTGTGTTCAGGCATCCCTCATTCAAGGGCATGCGCGAAGATAAAAAGGCTAGAGAAGTAATAAGAGAAAAAGCAGGACCTACTGAAGAGATTATTGAGCTAGATGATAATAAAAAATTAGTGAATAAAGAGGTATCAAAAATGGATTCAAGCGAATTGTTGAATGCTAAAGGAGATAGACAGGAAATTAAAATAAAAGGGAAAACCCTCGAGTTTAATCACCTTTCTAAAGTTTACTGGCCTGGTGAGGGGATAACCAAGCGCGATTTGCTGAATTATTATGCCGATGTTGCCGAATACATGTTGCCATATTTAAAAGATAGGCCACAATCGTTAAACCGTTTTCCGGGCGGCATAAAAGGCAAGCCATTTTACCAGAAAGATGTTAAAGACAAGGCACCCGATTGGGCTAAAACTTTTCCTTACTCAACCGGCGATGGAGAAAAAAAGGAATATCTGCTAGGTAACGATCTGGCAACGCTTTTATGGATGGTATCGTTAGGTTGTATTGAAATCAATCCCTGGTTTTCGCGGGCTAAAAAGCCCGATTATCCTGATTATTGTGTGATTGATCTCGATCCCGATCAACAGGATTTTGATCAGGTAATTGTTGCAGCGTTGCAGGTAAAGGAAGTGCTTGATGCTATTGACGTTCCCAGTTTTCCTAAAACCTCCGGATCGACAGGCATTCACATCTATATTCCGATGGGAGCGAAGTACACCTATGAGCAAACCCAGCTTTTTGCCCGCATTGTTGTAGAGGCTGTTCATGCTGCTTTGCCCGAATTTACGACACTTGAGCGTAGTATTGCCGCCAGGAAAGGGAAAATGTATCTCGATTTTTTGCAAAACCGCCCAGGCGCGACTATTGCTGGCCCGTATTCGGTAAGGCCAAAGCCTGGTGCAACTGTTTCTACGCCATTAGCATGGGATGAGGTAAAGCCAGGCTTGAAGATGAAAGATTTTAGCATTTTTAATACCATGGCTAGATTAAAGGAAAAAGGCGATCTTTTTAAAGGTGTGCTCGGCAAAGGGATCGATCTGAAAAAAGCCATTCAAAAAGCTAAGCAGCAATTTCAGTAGTTTTTCCTATCGGTCTTCTGCACCTCCTAACGCTATCGGTTGGTGTCCACACCGACCGATACAGATGGCCCTGGTGCGTCATGCTGAACTTGTTTCAGCATCTCTTCATCCTTAAATAGAGCCATTAAAACGGGAGGTCCTGAAACAAGTTCAGGAGGACGATCGTTTAATCTGTAGCTAATCCACAACTCAAAACAATCGGCTTTGCCTGACTGTTAGTATTGAAGCTTAAAATATAATTATGAGATCGATCTGGAAAGGTTCAATTGGATTTGGGCTGGTTAATATCCCCGTTAAGTTATTTTCTGGTGTGCAAAACAGTCATTTAGATTTAGATATGCTGGATGAGCGCGACCATGAAAAAATCAGGTTTTTACGCGTTAACGAAAAAACACATAAAGAGGTGCCCTTTGATAAAATTGTGAAAGGTTACTTCTTGAAAGACCGCTACATTGTTTTAGATAAACATGATTTGGAAGAAGCAGCCCCTGAGAAAACGAAGATTATTGAACTCGAGAATTTCGTCGATATCCAGGATATTAATCCTATATATTACGAAACTTCTTATTATACAGAACCTGAAAAGCAGGGTAAAAAAGCATACGCCTTACTTTTAAAAGCATTGGTGAAATCGAAAAAAGCAGGAGTAGCCCGTTTTGTATTGCGCAATACCGAAAATCTCTGCGTTATACACCCAATGGAAAATGTTATCGTGGTTACCAAAATCCGGTTTCAGCAAGAAATCAGAAGCTTATCTGAAATTAATAAGGTAGAGGACATCAATATCACTAAGAAAGAGATGGATGTTGGACTGGCCTTAATTAAACAGTACAGTTCGGCATTTGATTTAGGTGCATTTAAAGACGAGTATAGCGACGAACTGTTTAAAATTATTAAAGCCAAGGCCAAAGGTAAGCGGGCTACAGTAAAGAAAATGAAACCACAAAAGGCAGTTAGCGATGATCTTTACGAGCAGTTAATGGAAAGCTTAGGAGCAAAAAAAGGAGCTTAAGACTAAATGCATGGAGATGCAATTTGGTGAGACCAGCTCCCCGTAAACATTTGTAGCCTACCATAAAGGCAGGCTACAATATATTAAGATTGCTATCAGGTTTCAGGCTGGCTAATTAACCAAACTTGCGTACCCGGTAAATTAACGATAACATAAAATAGCGACCAAGGCGGTTTACCTGCCTGTCGACAATTACGTTATCAAATACATCTCTCGAAATGCCCGAATTCTGATCAAAAAGATCAAATCCTTCTACACGGATAGCTGCCATATCGTTTTTCATAAATTTGTACTCCATCGACAGGTGTAACAGGGTAGGATTGCGAACGGCTCCGTTATTGAATCCATTATTAATCTGCTTGCTGAAATCGTAACCCAGGGTAAGATCTTTAAAGAAATAGTTACGGCCTTCAATGCCATACTCAAAGCGGTTCGATTGTCGGTTGCTCAAAGTTGTGTTGGTGTAGCTGGTTAGGTTTTGAGAATAAGAGGTTTCTATCTCGAAATTGGTAATGTCCTTCAGGTCTACCCTGAACTCCAGTTCTTGTCGCCACGAAATGTTTTTCGCTTCAATCCTGCTATTGTCGGTAAAAGAAATGTTGTTGTTCAATTGTCCCGAACCCGAATACCCGATGGTAAACTTCCGTTCAGCCGATAGCGGTTTACTGATGTTGTAATCACCTTGTATAGTGTAGTAGCCATCGGTATTGGTGTAGCTTGTTAACTGATTTACTGTACCGGGTACACGCGCTTTGGTGGTTACAATTTTGTCGTCAGTTCGTTCATATCTGAAATTAGCCAGAATCACTTTACCTGCACTCCAGTCGGCCAGTTTGTAGTGGGCGTTAACGCTGTGTACAAATTCCGGTTTCAAATCGGGGTTTCCGGTAATTTCATTCTGCAGGTTCGAGTTATCGGTAATTGGTTGTAACTGCAGAAAACCTGGTTGGTTATTTCTGCCCCAATAATTTACATCAAGCGACTGCTGATTTGAGAATTTATAAGAAAACCTACCCGATGGGATCAGGTTAAAAGTGCGGTTCTCGGTTTTAACATTATGGCTCAGGTTCTGTCCGGTTAAAACAGCCGGCTGGGCATTAATCCCAACGGTATAATTCAACTTTTCGCCAATGTAACGGTAGTTCATACCTACTTTGTTGGTTACAAACTGATAATCATAAATATTGCTTAGCTGTGGGTTGAAAACCTGACTACCAGCCATTACATCGTATGTTTCTTTTGCATTGTTGGTCGAAGTACGGTTCCAGCTGTAGTTAAGCTCGATAAAAGTTTTATGCCATAAAGGCTCCATGTACGATGCGCCAACATTTAAACCGAAGTTATTGTTATCCTGATTGTTTAATTGGTTTTGGATTAACGAATCGGTTTTACTGCCATGCATATTAATGTACTGGTTGTACCCATTTCTGTTATTGCCCCCGTTAGAGTAGTTAATGTTACTCCAGCTGCTCAGGTTACGCCCTTTTTTCGCAAACTTGTGGTTATAAAAAATATTTGCCTTGGCACTAAAACTATTCGAACTGTTTGCATTGGTCGATTCGCGGCGCGTAAATAATGTATCCTGTGTAACCAACGATCCACCCGTACTGTTACCTATGCCTGTATTATAGTTAAAGTTTGGCGAAATCTTCAGGTAGTTCATCGTATCAATTTTATACTCGAGGTTACCGCCCATCCAGTGACTATAGTTATCGCTCTTGTTGTTGTTTTGTGCATCTTCGAGGCGATTGATGTTTTGCCCGGCATCTTGTAAAATGTTCTGCGTGTAAGTGGTGCTGATGGTATTATTGCGGTCGTTGTTAAAGTTATAACCGGCATCAAGCGAAAGTTTAGGGCTAAACTCATTTTTGAAGTTTAAGCCAACTGCGTTTCTGGTCGTTACTCCATCGCCACCGCCGCCACGCATATTGGCATTGGCCGAGGTCGCATCAAACGAAAGTTGTCTTTCGCCTTTCATGCTGTTACCCCTTATACTGGTGTTATAGCGGTCGGCATTACCCACACCCGCCGAAGCACGGGCAAAATATCCTTTCTTTTTATCTTCCTGGATGGTCAGGTTCAGGATTTTCTCGGGTTCGCCGGTTTTAATGCCGGTTAATTTAGCCTGATCACCATAGTCATCAATAAATTGCAGGTTTTTAATAATATCAGCCGGCAGGTTTTTAATCGCAGTTGCCACATCCGTGCCGAAGAAATCCTTTCCATTAACCCGTATTTTGGTTATGGGCGCACCCTGACTCGTTACATTACCATCTTTATCCACTTTTACACCAGGCAGTTTTTTAAGTACTTCGTCTACAGCATCACCTTCTCTCACCGGAAAGGCTTTGGCATTAAAACTCACCGTATCTTCTGTTACTTTTACTGGGGGAACACCCGATATCACAACAGCATCGAGCGTATTGGAAGATGGCTTTAGTTTAATGTTTTCGATAGTAAGGCTATTTCCCTTTTCTATCAGATACTGTTTGGTAAAAGTATCGTAACCAATAAAGGCAGCCGATAAGGTAAACTGTTTGGATTTAATTTTGGCAATGATAAAGGTGCCATCCGGATTGGCTGAGATGCCAACACTATCGGTTTTCGATTTAATTCTAACTACAGCTCCGGGTAAAGGCTGGCCGGCAGTATCGAGCACGATGCCCCTAACCGAATAATTTTGGGCAAAGCTGTTTAAGCAAAATCCTGCAAGCAGGAGCAGCAGCCAGGCCGACTTAATAAAAAACTTCATAATACATTTGTGTGCTATAAAGGTACACTACAGGCTTTTAAAAGCTGTGGCGCGTAATCAACATGTTACCGATTGTTCTGTAAAGGATATATGATAAAGTAAGATGTGATGCACAGGAGTAGAGGATCGTCATTGCGAAATGCCTTTTTCAGCTGTTCTTCCTCGCAATGACGATTTTCTTTTTTTAGGCTTTTCGAATAAGCTACACGTCCTTTATTTATTGGTAATAGCGGTCATTTTAACATTGGCGCTATTTTCGCTTCTGTCGCCGGTTGCAATAATGGTGTAAATCTTTCCGTTTTCGATTTTTACCTTTTCAAGGCTATTGAGCACCTGGTTATTTCCGGTTTCGCGTAAGTCGAAGTCAACTTCGGCAGCTACCGCCATGTTTTCGAAATTGGTAGCGCTTTTATAAGCCAGGTTACTAAATACAGGCTGTTTTCCACGCACGTTTAAATCAAGCCCCTTTGCGCCCTGACTTAAGTTAACAAAACGGATTTTTCCACTGTCTTTTATGGGCACGTTAAGGTTATCTTCGGTTAAAACCAGCGTGGGCGCGCTTGCTGTACCGCAAATAAATACCGAATAATTGCGACCTGCGGTAAGGGTAAAATCGGCACTGGCAAGTGTAGCTGACGAACCTGTGTTGCTTACTTTAACTGTTAATTTTCCTTCAGGTACTTCGTTGTAATCGCTGTGGGGCAGGGCATCCAGGCTCGCTTTTTTAATGCCATTAACGTAGAAGTCGAATTTACCTGTAAGATCGAGGCCGTTGTTGAACGATAGGGTAGCGGTTGTAGCTACAGGTTGATCAGTTTTGCTGTCCTTTTTGCAGGAAGTAAAACTAAGGGCTAGTAGGCTTATAGCCATGACATACTTCAAATAATTTACTGTTTTTTTCATAATAGAGATAGGGATTTTGTTTCGCCATAGAAACGGGTACGGGTATCTTTTTGCTACAAGGAATCAGATTGGATTGGTTTATGGGCGCATTAGATGCTGATAATCTTTGGTTTAAATTTTACCTGCTAAAGGCTTAAATGGAGTTGTTAGCGGAATTGATGGTATCTCATCTGTTTTTTCTTCAAACTTTTACCAAAGGGTTTATGCGAATGTGTACAGGCAGAGGCACTTCCATAAGGTAATAGATTTTAACTATTTGCACATAGAATTATGTGATTGTGATTATTGACAGGAATCCCTTAATTTTATATCAGTTCATAAATTTAAACTAACAAATCATAATATTAAAGATGGAAAAAGACCCGAACGATATCAGCAAATGCCCGTTCCATAACGGCAGCATGAAAAACAATGTAGGTGGTGGCGGTACCAGAAATAACGACTGGTGGCCAAAGCAGTTAAAACTTAATATTCTCCGTCAGAATTCAGCTTTATCAAATCCCTCTGATCCTGATTTTAATTACGCCGAGGCTTTTAAAAGCTTAGATCTGGAAGCTGTGAAAAGTGATCTGCATACTTTGATGACTGATTCGCAGGATTGGTGGCCTGCAGATTTCGGTCACTATGGTGGTTTATTTATCCGTATGGCCTGGCATAGCGCAGGTACTTACCGTGTGGGTGATGGTAGAGGTGGTGCAGGAGCCGGATTACAGCGTTTTGCACCTTTAAACAGCTGGCCTGATAATGTGAGCTTAGATAAGGCGCGTCGGTTACTTTGGCCAATTAAACAAAAGTATGGTAATAAAATTTCATGGGCCGATTTAATGATTCTCGCCGGCAATATTGCTTTAGAATCAATGGGCTTTAAAACCTTTGGCTTTGCCGGAGGTCGCGAAGATGCCTGGGAAGCTGACGAATCGGTTTACTGGGGTGCAGAAACAACCTGGTTAGGCGGCGATTTACGCTATGCACATGGCTCTGATGGTGCCGATAAAGCACATGGCGTAGTGGTAACCGACGATGATGCCGATGGTGATATCCATTCGCGTAATTTAGAAAAACCACTGGCTGCAGTACAAATGGGCTTGATTTATGTAAATCCCGAAGGACCAGATGGCAACCCTGATCCAATCGCAGCAGCCAAAGATATTCGCGATACTTTTGGTCGCATGGCCATGAACGACGAAGAAACTGTTGCTTTAATTGCAGGTGGACATACTTTTGGTAAAACCCATGGTGCAGCCTCTGCCGATCATGTGGGTAAAGAACCTGAAGCAGCTGATATTGCCAGTCAGGGTTTTGGCTGGAGCAGTAGTTTCGGATCGGGTAAAGGTGCAGATACCATTACCAGCGGATTGGAAGTAACCTGGACAACCACGCCAACCAAATGGAGCAATAATTTCTTCGAAAACTTATTTAGATACGAGTGGGAATTAACCAAGAGCCCGGCAGGTGCACACCAGTGGGTAGCTAAAAATGCAGAAGCCGTTATACCTGATGCTTATGATAGTGCAAAGAAACATTTGCCAACCATGTTAACCACCGATCTTTCTTTAAGGTTCGATCCGGCTTACGAAAAAATATCAAGAGGCTTCTTAGAAAATCCTGATGCTTTTGCTGATGCTTTTGCACGAGCATGGTATAAGCTTACACACCGCGATATGGGACCGCGCGAGCGCTATCTTGGTGCCGATGTGCCACAGGAAGAATTGCTTTGGCAAGATCCGATACCGGCAGTAAATCACACTTTGGTTAACGAAAGTGACGTTACCGCACTAAAATCTAAAATTTTGGCTTCAGGCCTTACTACCTCGGAATTGGTTGGTACTGCCTGGGCTTCAGCAGCCACTTTCAGGGGTTCCGATAAACGCGGTGGCGCTAATGGCGCTCGCATAAGATTGGCACCACAAAAAGATTGGAAGGTAAATAATCCGGTCCAGTTACAAAAAGTATTGGGCGTTTTGGAGAACATTCAGCAAGATTTTAATGCTGGTCAAACAGATAATAAAAAGGTTTCTCTGGCCGATTTAATTGTACTGGCTGGCAATGCAGGAGTAGAGCGTGCCACAAACGGCGTAATTGTTCCGTTCGTTGCAGGCCGTATGGATGCCTCACAAGAGCAAACAGACATAGAATCGTTTGGCTATTTAGAACCGGCTGCCGATGGTTTCCGTAACTACCGCAATCCAAGAGTACCTGTGGCTACAGAAGAGCTGTTGATTGATAAAGCGCATTTGTTAACTTTAACTTCGCCCGAATTAACCGTGCTAGTTGGTGGTTTGCGTGTGCTCGATATCAACTTTGATGGTTCTAAGCATGGTGTATTTACTCAAAATCCTGGTCAGCTAAGCAACGATTTCTTTGTGAACCTGTTGGATATGAATACGGCCTGGAAAGCCACTTCTGAGGATAGAGAACTATATATTGGTAGCAGCCGCCAAAGCGGACAACCCAAATGGACAGCTACCCGTGCCGACTTGGTATTTGGCTCAAATGCAGAACTAAGGGCAATTGCCGAAGTTTATGCCAGCACTGATGGTCAACAGAAATTAGTTAAAGACTTTGTAGCCGCCTGGACCAAAGTGATGAATTTAGATCGTTTTGATCTGGCTTAACAGTTTTTAATTAGTCGTAAATACCGAAGGATTGCTGCATGCGGCAATCCTTTTTTTATGTATACGATTAGGTACTACTTACTTCATTGTCATCCTGAGCCTGTCGAAGGACTTTTTAAGCAGTATTAGTTTATTTTTCTTCACCATATAAGGCAGGTAAGTTTCATATAAGCCTAAATGCCCTTAAATGTCTTAGGTGGTAAAAAGTATATTTTTATGTGCCATTGTCATCCGGAGAGTTAATTTATTGTATAAAAATCAATTTGAGTGACAGCCCCTCAGGGGTCGTCATTTCGAGAGTAGTGCAACGTAGCCGAGAAATCTGTCTCTATAGATTTCTCCATTCCGCTGCCAGTGAAAAACTGGCTTGCTCCAGTCGAAATGACGATTCTTCTATTCTGGCGTCAATGGTAGGTAAGTGGAATAACTTCGTTAAACAATGCTAGCTCACTTTTCTTAACCATAAAAGCAGATAGGCGTCCTGTAAATCTAAATGCTCTTAAATGCCTTACATGGTAAAAAACAACGTAATAATTAGCATTAAGATTCCCGCTTTCGCAAATGACGATCCCGAAAAAACTTAACCCAACAAATACAGCACAGCCAACAACGCCGGTGCCGAAATCAATATCCATAAAACCAGCCCTTGCAAAATGGGTTTAAAACCAACTGAAGTAAATACCTCTCTTGATAATCCCGAGCCAATCAGAAACAAAGTAAGCGTTAAACCAACTTTAGAAAGCTGTACGATTTGACTTCCAATAATTTTTACAAAAGGCAAATACGTATTCAGCACAATAGCCATTACAAACAAACCAATAAAATAAGGGATTTTGATTTTAGCCCCCTTATTCCTGAATAACAACGAACTAAGTACAGCAATCGGAATAATCCATAAGGCCCTGGTTAACTTAACTGTAGTGGCAATTTGCAATGCCTCTGCGCCGTATTTACTGGCTGCACCTACTACCGAGCTGGTATCCTGAATAGCAATGGCGCTCCAAATCCCAAACTGCTGTTGCGAGAGTTGCAGGCTTTGACCAATAAGCGGGAAAATAAATAAAGCAACGGCATTGAGGATAAAAATGGTGCCTAATGCAACACTAATTTGTTTTTCCTGCGCTTTAATTACCGGAGAAATGGCAGCAATGGCGCTGCCGCCACAAATGGCTGTACCAACTGTAATCAGAAATGACGATTTGCGGTCTACCTTTAAAAGCCTGCCCAGTAGATAGCCCATAACCAGTGTGGTTAAGATAGATAAGATGGTAAAGGTAAAACCACTTTTGCCGGCCTGCAATGCCGAATCTACATTCATGCCAAAACCAAGTCCAACTACTGAAAATTGCAGCAGGATATGTGTAGCCTTGTGGTTAAGGTGTAAAAAAGGGTGGCCGATAGATTGCGCCACAACAATTCCCATTAAAAGTGCAACAGGAGAAGAGATAAATGGCATCAGACACAATAAAAGAAAAGCAAAAAAGATGATTTCCCTAACTGTGACCGATTTATTCAATATTTTATTATCCATGATTTTGTTGTTTTTACACGACAAAGATGGGTAAGCCAGTGAGAGTTTAGAAATGAATAATTGCTATCTGTTATAACTTAAGGTTATGAGAGGCGAGGTGTTTGATAAAGATTTCCTGCAAGTCGGGCGTATCGCCCTGCTGCGTAATGAAATAGAATACACGAGTAATATCGAGCCCTTTAACATCAACCACCTTTAGCTCACCACTTTTAAGCTCTTTGAGTATGGCATGGATAGACAGGAAAGCGAAAGCATTCGTATTAAGGAGATAAGCCTTTATACTTTCGGCACTTTCCAGTTCCAGATCCCTGTTGAGTTGCGATAAACTTAAACCTGCATTTTTCAGTGCAGCAGCCACTACTTCAAGCGAACCAGAACCCGGCTCGCGCAAAACCAGGGGTAGTTTCTGGAGATCACCTAGACTAATAGTGGTTTTTTTGACCATCGGATTAGTATTGCTGGTACAGAGTACAATTTCATCCTGAACAAATGGCGTATATTTAATGTGCGGGCGTTTAGATTGCCCTTCAACCAATCCAAGGTCAATTTTATTTTCAATTAACAGGTTTTCTATCGCTTCGGTGTTGTTCGATTTAAGCGATACGGTTATATCAGGGAATTGCTGTCGGAAAGAAGCCAGATATTTAGGTAAAAAATATTGGGCAATGGTTGTACTTGCTCCCATGCGAAGTGTTCCCTTGATGTTTTTAGCGAGAGTAGAAAGCTCAAAATCAATATTACGGTGGATGTTTATTAGCGCTTCGGCGTGTTTCAAAAGGATATTGCCAGCCTGGGTAATTTTAATTTTCGTTCCATTACGGTCGAAAAGCCTGGTTTTATAAAAAGCCTCTATCTCCTGTATATGCTTGGTAACTGCGGGTTGTGTAATAAATAATTCTTCAGCAGCCCTGGTAAAATTAAGCCGCTTGGCCACGATATAAAAAACCTTCAGTCTAAAGTCAAACATCTAAAATACGGATTATGCTTTTGCAGTCTGCTAAATTAACGAAATATGTGATTTAGTCATGTAAATTAACCCAAAGGCTGGCTGATATGCTAAAGATATGTAAATACTTAGCCTGTTTATTGCAGTTTACGATTAAATCCGTGCTTATTTTTATTTTTGCAGCACAATAACACCTAAAAGGGATGATGAACATAACCGACCTGATTATAAGCGATAAAGAACAGATCCAGTTAAACGATTTGTTTTTAGACGAATATAATCGAACCATGCTTAACCAGCTGATCAGAGAGCATAGTTACATAGAACAGCTGCGCCAGTACGAATTGCCGGTTAATAATAAAGTGATGTTGCATGGTAGCTCGGGTTGTGGTAAAACTACTACAGCTAAAGCCATTGCGGCTGCACTGGGTAAGAACCTGCTTGTGCTTAATCTCAGTAATGTAATCAGCGCCCGCTTAGGCGAAACCGCCCAGCATGTTAAAATGGTTTTCGATAAGGCCAAAAGGGAGAAAGCGGTTCTTTTTCTGGATGAGTTTGATCAGATAGGTAAGGCAAGGAGCGAGGGCGACAAAGATGTTGGCGAAATGCACAGGCTGGTTAATACCATGATCCAGATGATTGACTATTTCCCTGAAAATACGCTGTTAATCTGTGCCACCAATTACGAATCATTCATCGATCCGGCTTTGTTAAGGCGTTTTCAACTTAGGTTAAGCTTTACCATGCCTGGCGACGCAGTGCTGGATGCTTACTACGATAAACTGCTTTCGCGTTTTCCAGAGCATATCCGGATCATTGAGCGCAAATATGGTATATCCTTTGCCGAAGCCAAAGATCATGCTTATCGACTGGTTAAAGATGTGCTAATCAGTGAATTTGAGCTGCAAACAACTTTAAGCGAAGTAGAAGAAACCCAAATACTGGCCAATTAGCATTCAAACACAGGTATGTTGCAAAACCGGGTAAATCCATTTGGTGAGATTATTAAAACCAGGCATAGAGGCAGCTGGCTGGGCAACCGTGGGGTAATCCACAACAATACTCAAGAAATTGTACGCCAGTTTAAGGTTAAAGCATGGATAACCTGTGTGCTCGAATTTAGGGGCAGGCACCGCGAGGTAATGCAACCCAATCACTGGACTGAGCTTTTCTTTTTAGACGAGGCCACTGCTTTTGCAGCCGGACACAGGCCTTGCTTTCAATGTCGCTATGCAGATCACCAGCGTTTTAAATTGTTTTGGCTAAAAGGCAATCCCGGGTATCAGTTCAACATAAAAACTGCGGTAACGGAAATTGATAATATCCTCCATCAGGAAAGAATCACAGCCGATAAAACTAAAGTTTATTACCACGAAAGTTTGGATGCGTTGCCTGACGGAACTTTTGTGTCCTATCAAAATAATCCTTACCTCATTAAAGAAAAACAACTGCACCTGTGGACACCAGCAGGTTACGAGAAGGCTGTTACTTTTCCCGTTTTGGATAAAATAGCTGTATTAACGCCTAAATCCTTTGTAAATATGTTTGCTGTTGGCTATGTGCCGCAGATGATGGCTTAGCTTTTTTACTGAATGCGGAGATTAGCTAAAGAATCTCAATCTTTCTTGGTTTTGTCTCTATTTGGAACGTTGCCGTTAAGTTCATTCGATAAAATATTATCATTGTGGTTCAACACAACACAATGAACTTAAGTACTACACCAAATGGCCTGTTAAAAACCAAACAGCATTTCGAAATTTTAGATGGTCTCAGAGGACTGGCTGCGGTAGCAGTCGTCGTTTTTCATTTTATGGAGTTTGCTACTCCCGATTACAAAGACAACTTTATTGCACATGCTTACCTGGCAGTCGATTTCTTTTTCTGCCTTTCTGGTTTCGTTATTGCCTATGCTTACGATCACAAAATAGCAGATCTGGGTATTATTCCTTTCTTAAAACTCAGGTTCATCCGCCTGCATCCGCTCGTAATTATCGGTTCCGTTATTGGGGTGTTTGCCTTCATTTTCGATCCATTTAGTAATCTTCAGGCGGTTTATGGTTTTGGGCAAACCTTTATTATGTTTCTTTCTTCATGCTTTATGGTGCCTTATCCGCTGGTGCAGGAGCGTTATTTTAATCTCTTTCACCTCAATCCGCCAACCTGGTCGTTATTTTGGGAGTATATTGCCAACATTGCTTATGCGGTGCTGCTCATTAAATTGCCCAATAAGGTACTGTGGTTCCTAACCGCAATTGCTGCGGTAATGCTAGGGTTTGAGGCGCAAAAGGCAGGTTACCTCGGCGTAGGGTGGGGTGGCGATAATTTTTTAGGCGGGGGCATCAGGGTTTTGTATGCTTTCCTTGCCGGAATTTTAGTGTACCGTTCTAAATGGATTATTCGTTCAAAACTGGGTTTCGTTTCAATGGGGATTTTACTTCTGGCGGTTTTTCTTGTCCCTTTTTCCAAAGCAAATTCCATTATCGATCCGCTTCTGATAATAATTTATTTTCCTTTTCTAGTGGCCCTGGGGGCAGGCGCTACACTGCAACCAAAGCTGGCCAAAATCTGCAAATCCTCAGGCGATATTTCTTATCCGCTTTATGTAATCCATTACCCTTTTCTTTGGCTCTTTTTAAGTTATATCGAAGTGAATAAGCCCACTATGGCAACTATGCAATGGCTCATTCCTACAGGCACATTTGCACTGGTTTTGCTGGCTTATGGTATACTTGTTTTTGTCGATCTTCCTATACGGAAATACCTTAAAAGTATCATGTTTAAGAAAGCTTAAATCACCAAATATTCACCTTTTTTTAATCATCATATCGATTTCTGACTGGTAATTATTCTCTTGTTTGTATTCATCTGGTATTTTAATTAAACTTTATAATATTTTGATTATAAGAATTATAAATTGAATAGTTTTAAGCTTTTGTAATTTTAATAACGCGTTGATGCAATTAAGATAGTGACCAGTTAGATTCATTTTCTCAAACTAACGATATTAGTATTTTTAGTGGTTTAAAATTCATGAATTGGATTTGAAAGGTGGTCGTTTTCGGGAGAAAAGATTCTGATAGAAATACTATTATTTTTAGTATTTATTTTGTAGGTTTGTTTGTCCCTACAAAATAATTATGATCGAGTTAGATTATTTCTTTACGCAAAATGATGAAAAATCAGGCCATTATCAGCTTATTCAGTTTGCGCAGAACGAGCCATGGCGTTTGGTACAAGATGGAGAACTATTGGGGAGTTTAGAAAAGTGGAATGGTAAATGGCAGCAATTGAGTGGTAATCCATTATCTGATGCCTTGTTGCAGGGTATCAGTAAAATGATCGAATCGCAGCACTATCATCAGCTGCCTGCAAAGCTCTTGTCGCGCTGGGGAAATGTAATTGCCGAAGTGGTTACTAAATCAGATCATGAGTACCTGATCATTTGTAAAGAGGCGGTGAGTTTCAGAAGTTTTGTAACCATATTCTCAAAGTTTGTTTCTACTATGCTTAATGATGAATGGCCGGTAAGTTTTAAGCTTTTTAACGCTGATTTTAGCGAAGATTTCGAACTTACCGCCCATCCTGTTAAAGCTAGTTATAGCTTCGGCTGGAAAGATTGAAGCTACCAGCCAATGCCATAATCTTCGCCATGGTTACTCGAGCCACCCCATAAACTTCCGTGTTCACGGTCAAAATAAATGGCATTAATTGGTCCACTGGTGCGATCGCCAAAACTGAGTATATACCCCATATTTTTTAAGGCCGTGCGTACTTCCTCTTTCGTATTGCTGTTGAGTAAAATTTGTCCTGCTTTTGGTGCCCTGTCTGCGGTTTTGCTTCCACCAAGCGAAAGCCACAATTGGTTAGTGTTAAAGTTAGCGGCTTCGGTCGCCTTTTGCACCGTCATGCCAAACTCTGCCATATTTAAAAAGAACTGCAACAGGTTTTGGTCTTGCGTATCGCCACCCTGTACAGCTGCCGAAACATAGGGCTTGCCGTCTTTTAAAAATAATGATGGCGATAGGGTTACCCTTGGTCGTTTGCCCGGCGCTACTACATTAAAAGGGTTTAGGGTAGAGTCTAGGACAAAGCTTTGCATACGCTGACTCATGCCAATGCCCGTATTGCCGGCAATGCAGGCAGGTAACCAGCCACCACTTGGTGTAACCGAAACCACCCAACCTTCTTTATCAGCAGCCTCAATAGAAGTAGTTCCCCTCCATAAGCGGTCTTCATATACTTCCTTTGGCGTATAGTTCCCTAAATCATGTTTCGGGGCAAAGTTGCGTTTGGTTGTATCAATTTCAAAACCACGGCTTTTTAACAGATTAAGGTAGGGGTTCTTTTGTCCCTGAAAAGGATAGGGATCTCCAGGACCAATTTTATCGTCGTTCTTTTCAAATTGAATTAACGACGCGCGCTGTTTGGCATAATCTTTACTCAATAAGCCTTTCATGGGTTCTGTAGGTGCCTGATTGGGATCACCATAGTAAAAATCACGGTCGGCAAAGGCCATATTCATCGCCTGGTAAACCGTATGGATATATTTCGGACTGTTGTAACCCATTTCTTTCAGGTTAAAATTTTCGAGGATATTTAAGGCCTGCAAAAGCATGGGTCCTTGAGTCCATTGTTGTAATTTGTACACCTCAATACCTTTGTAATTGGTAGTTAAGGGCGCTTCTTCAACGGGTTTCCATTTGGCCAGGTCTTCCATGGTAATTAAGCCGCCTTGTTCTTTGCTGCCTCTTACAAACTCACGGGCAATATCGCCTTTGTAAAAACGATCATACGCGGCCATTAAAGCTTCTTTACGGCTTTTTCCTTTTTTTAGGGCTTCTTTTTCGGCTTCAACCATTTTGGTTAAGGTGCTAAGCAGGTCTTTTTGAACAAAAATTTCTCCTCCTGCGGGTGCTTCACGTTTTTCGTCAGGATGGGTTAGAAATACTTTTTTGCTGTATGGCCAGGTTTTAATGCGTTCTTTATCGCGCTCAATGCTGTTGACTGCCTGTGCTTCAATAGCATAACCTGCCGCCATCTGCATGGATGGAGCCAATACCTGCCCTAGGCTCATGGTACCATATTGGCTCAGCATGTAAATTAATCCACCAGGTGTACCAGGTGTTGTAGCTGCCAGCGGACCATATTCAGGCGGGAAATTGTAACCTTTACTTTTGAAAAAATCGACTGTTGCACCTGTTGGCGCAATCCCCATAGCGTTAATGGCAATTACTTTACCCGTTTTAGGATTGTAGATGAGTGCTTGTGTTTCGCCTCCCCAGCTTAGCGTATCCCACATGGTGCAGGTAGCGGCCAGCATGGCGCAGGCTGCATCTACAGCATTGCCCCCTTGCTGGAAAATCATCGATCCGGCAGTTGCCGCCATCGGTTTTCCGGTAATGGCCATCCAGTTACTGCCATACAACATGGGTTTTTGGGTTTGCTGGGCTATGGTGCGTGCAGTTACCATGCCGCATAAAAGAAACAGAACAAGCTTTTTCATAAAACTAAGGTAAAAAAAGACCGATTCAAGCCTGCAAGATAATGCAAACATGTTTGTTACAATATGTGGTCAGCAGGCTGTATATCACAGACCTAAGCCGTTTAGCCCAATCCCAACGCCAAAAGAGACTATAATTTTACAAATCTAGGTTTAAAAAACAGTGAGTTTAAATAACTTTGTCCTTTCAGTTGTATTAAAAAAACGATTTAACTAGATTTAAATTTTTAAAAATCAAATGCTTTTAATAATTCTCAACAGTATCTTTTGTTTATCCTTTATAGGTTTTGCCTATGTTAACCTCAACGATGAAGATCCTTACCTGTGGGTATCTATTTACTTAAGCGCTGCAATTTGTTGTGGCTTAGCTGTTTTTGGTCTGTACTATCCATTGGTTTACTTGTTCTTAATGGCTTTTTATCTTGTTTATGCAGCTATCCTGTTTTTTGCAAAAGATGGCGTGCGCGATTGGGTGATGAAATATAAAAGGCCTAGTTTGGTAGAGAGCATGCAGGCTACAAAACCTTATATCGAACAAACCAGAGAGTTTTTTGGCTTATTGATTATTACCGGGGCACTGCTGATTGATTATCTGGTAGCCACAGGCACCATCTAAAAAGCATTGATCCTAAATTTCGTGAAGATGAAAGCATGTGATGTGGTAACAGCCAATAAACTGTTACTTGATATTATTAAAACCAACCTAACAGGCGAAGGACTGAACTGGCTTGAAGCATGGGAAACAACGCCTGATCAGATAAACGGTATTGGAAAGGCCTTTGTAATGGCCCCGCGCAAAACCGGGAAAGCTATTGTTCAGCTTTCAGCATTGCAGTTAGTGGCACTGGAAGATGCAGGATTAGCTTACTTAGCCCAATGGAGTATCGACAGGGTTTGCAGGGTTTGGTTATTGGGAAATTTACCAGCTACCGATCGGGATAAGTTATATGCTGCGATCGATCAGTTATTCTTATCTGCAGAAATGAACGAAGCTGTAGCTTTGTATTCGGCGCTTCCGTTTTTACCTTTTCCTGCAATTTGGGCAAAGCGTTGTGCCGAAGGCATCCGCAGTAATATCGGTTCGGTATTGGAGGCCATTATGGAAAACAATCCTTATCCTGCGCAATATCTCGATGAAGCAGCCTGGAACCAGCTGGTATTAAAAGCATTCTTTACCGAGAAAAATATTAACCTCATTGTTGGCTTAGATGAGAGATCCAATCTCGAACTTTCTTTAACTTTAACCGATTATGCTAAAGAACGTTGGGCTGCCAGACGTAAAGTAAATCCGCAGTTGTGGCGCCTGGTAGGTAAGTTTACCAATGAGGAGATTTTTGAAGTATTAAAAACCGGTTTACAACATTACGATCAGGTAGAACAACGCGCTATTGCACTGGCAGTTGCTGCTTCTGATTATGAACCGGCAAAAGATTATATTGATACTTTTCCCGAGCTTAAAGCCGTTTTAGCAGAAGGCAGTTTAAACTGGGATAAATTTTAACATTAGAAAGAAAAATATAGATTACATATGTGTTGCAGTAATTCAATTGAAAGAGATAAAGCGATGATGGGAGAGCCGGAAGCGTTTGATATTAGTGTGGTAAGTGGCATGAAATTCTTCGATCCACATGTTCACATGACTTCCAGAACAACCGACGATTACCAGGCGATGGCCGATGCAGGAGTAGTTGCATTAATAGAACCCGCATTTTGGCTGGGGCAGCCGCGTACGGGTCTGGATAGTTTCAGGGATTATTACAGCAGTTTAATCGGTTGGGAAAGATTTCGTTCATCGCAGTTTGGTATTAAACATTATTGCACCATTGGTTTAAACTCGAGAGAGGCCAACAACGAAAGTCTGTCGGAGCAGGTAATGGAAATTTTGCCACTGTTTATTTATAAGGAAGGTGTGGTAGGTATTGGCGAAATAGGCTTTGATGACCAAACTGCTGCAGAAGAAAAATATTACCGATTACAGTTGGAACTGGCAAAAGAAGCCGGCCTTCCGGTGCAAATCCACACGCCTCACCGCGATAAGAAAAAAGGTACGCAACGCAGCATGGATATTGCTATTGAGCACGGATTAGATCCTTACAGCATCATTATCGATCATAATAATGAAGAAACCGTAAAAGAAGTATTAGACAGAGGTTTTTTTGCTGCTTTTACAATTTATCCTTTTACCAAAATGGGTAACGAACGCATGGTCGAGATTGTAAAACAATATGGTCCTGAACGCATTATGGTTAACTCAGCTGCCGATTGGGGCATTAGCGATCCGCTGGCTGTGCCTAAAACTGCAGCTTTAATGAAAATGCGTGGTTTAAGCAACGAAGCTATCGAAATGGTAACGTACCGCAATGCGATTACAGCCTTTGCCCAAAGCGGACAGATTGATGAAGCTGATTTTAATGCGCCACAAAGTATCGATCAATCTGTAAAATTTGAAGGCAATACCATTTTACGTGGCGGACAACAACCGCGTACAGATAAATCGTCAATAATCATTAGTTAGTATCTTGGAAAAAATAATCGTTTACCTGCGCATCATGCGCCCGGCAAATGTGGTTACTTCTGTAGCCGATATTTTAGCTGGTATTGCTATTTCTGGTATTTTAACTGCGGGTTTTGCCGTTCCATGGTTATCTGTTTTTTATTTATGCGCATCTACTGCCTGCCTTTACGCAGGAGGTATTGTTTTTAACGATGTTTTTGATGCCGAACTCGATAAAATAGAACGTCCGGAAAGGGCTATTCCAAGCGGAATCATTAGCCTGCAAAATGCCACGCTTTTAGGCAGCCTGTTATTATTGGCAGCTATTGGTCTGGCTTTTTTGAACAGTGTAGATTCAGGTACGTTAGCGATTTTAGTGGCTATATTTGCTTTGCTTTACAATAAATTTGGCAAGCATCATTCGTTTTTTGGCCCTTTAAACATGGGGCTATGCCGTGGTTTTAACCTCTTGTTAGGCTTAAGTATTGTACCCGAAATGCTTTACAGTCACTATTACCTGGCCATTATTCCGGTAATTTATATTTTCTCGATCACGATGACCAGTCGTGGAGAGGTGCATGGCGGTACGGCTAAGAATTTATACCTGGCTGCTTTGTTATATGGCATCGTAATCTGTGCCATTGCTTACTTTGCTTTTATTAACGACAGGTTATGGTGGTCGCTGCTGTTTTTATTGCCTTTTGCCTTTATGATTTTTAAACCATTGTTTAAAGCCATTAAGCAACCAATTGGTAAAAACATTGGTGCAGCGGTTAAAGCTGGGGTAATATCCTTAATTTTGATGGATGCCGCCTGGGCGGTAACTTTCGATGCATTGATCCTCGCTTTTGTAATTGCGGCATTGCTACCCGTTTCGATGTGGCTCTCTAAATTATTTGCCGTAACCTGATCCGATTTAACCTGATTATCCAATTATTATGGAACATTTACAACAATCCTTTACTGTACAATACAATTATAATATTTTCTTTACCTCAGCACTTTTTGCTGTCGAAAATAAGTTATTCAGTGATTTTCTAAGCCAGCTTAATCCGGCTGTAACCATAAAAAAGATCCTTTTTGTAATTGATGAAGGGGTAGCTGAAGCGCATACAGCTTTAACTGCTGAAATAAAGCAATACTTTAATAAGTACAATCAAACGCAACTTGTTCAGGATATTATCGTAATTCCGGGTGGCGAACTGGTTAAAAATGATACCCAATATCTCGAACGGATTTTAGAAGCCATCAATACCCATGGTATCGACAGGCATTCTTTTGTAGCAGCTATTGGTGGTGGTGCCGTGCTGGATATGGTGGGTTATGCGGCAACCATTGCGCACAGGGGTATTAAACATATCCGCATTCCGAGTACAGTACTTTCTCAGAACGATTCGGGAGTTGGAGTTAAGAATGGTATCAATTATTTCAATAAGAAAAACTTTCTGGGTACTTTCTCTCCGCCTGTTGCAGTGTTTAACGACGAATTGTTTTTGAATACACTGTCTGATCGCGATTGGCGTTCGGGCATTGCCGAGGCGATTAAAGTGGCCCTGATAAAAGATTTGGAATTTTTTGAGTGGTTGGAAGCCAATGCCACAGCGCTGGCGCATCGCGATAGGGAAGCCATGAATTATCAGATCTGGAAATGTGCCAAACTACACCTGGAACACATCCGTAGTGCCGATCCTTTCGAAAACGGATCAGCTCGTCCGCTTGATTTTGGTCATTGGAGTGCACATAAACTCGAGTATTTAACCAATTTCGAAATCAGGCATGGCGAAGCAGTGGCGATGGGTATTGCATTAGATGCGGTATATTCAAACTTATCGGGTAGAATAAGTGCTGCAGATTCCCAAAGAGTTATTGCGGTAATTCAGGCTTTAGGCTTTGAATTAACGCATCCATTACTTCAGGTAGAAGGCGATAATAGCCCTATTTTACAAGGTTTAGAAGAGTTTAGAGAACACCTGGGTGGACAACTTACCATCACCTTGCTTACTGCGCTGGGTAAAGGAGAAGAAGTTCACGAAATAGATGCTGTAATCTTAAAACAAGCGGCCGAATCGTTGCAAAATCAGGCTGCTGCACATTCAACTGCTACTGCGTTATGAAACTAAGTTCAGGTCATTTAACCTTTTGTACCAATATATATGCCGGCGAAAGCTGGTCAGCACATTTTGCAGTACTGAAAGATAGCTTTCCAAAGCTAAAGGCAGCTTTATCACCCGATGAACCCATGGGCATAGGCTTGCGTCTTTCTAATCTGGCCAGCATAGAATTACTTGAAGCAGCACAGCTAACAGCATTTAAACAATGGCTGGATGCTGAGGGTGCTTATGTTTTTACCATGAACGGCTTCCCTTATGGAGGCTTTCACCATACCCGCGTTAAAGATCAGGTACATGCACCCGACTGGACTACAACAGAACGATTGGATTATACCTTACGTTTAGCTGAAATACTGGCACAACTGGTTCCGGATAATATGGATGGGGGTATTTCTACCTCGCCATTGAGTTACAAACCCTGGTTTAAAGCGGATTCGGAAAGACAGGTAGCAACAGTTAAAGCAACAAGTCATGTTTTGGCTGTAGCCCAGGCGCTGAATAAAATATACCAAAATACCGGAAAACTAATTCACCTGGATATTGAACCAGAACCAGATGGTTTTCTTGAATCTGGTCCTGAATTTATCGACTGGTATGAAAACGAACTTTTACCAGCCGGAAAAACTGCATTTGCAGCACAGGCTGGTTTAACTGCCGAAAAGGCTGTAGAAATAATTAAAACGCACATTTGCCTGTGTTACGATGTTTGTCACTTTGCCATCGGCTACGAACCGCATGCTGCAATTGTACAGGAGCTACAGGAAAAAGGTATTCAAGTTGGTAAGATTCAGATCAGTGCCGCTTTAAAGGCAAAATTGCCTGAAGCTGGTGCCGACAGAACAGCAGTATTAAATGCACTTGCTGGTTTTGATGAACCGGTTTACCTGCATCAGGTAATTGCACAAAAGAATGATGGAAGTTTAATTCGCTATCCTGATTTGTCAAATGCATTGGCCGATGCTGGCAGGCAAGAGGTACAAGAGTGGCGCGCGCATTTCCATGTGCCAATCTTTGTGGAGGAGATGGGTTTAATTCAATCTACCCAGGCCGATATCAGTGCAGTGTTAACATTACAAAAGAACAATCCTTTTACCAATCATCTCGAGGTAGAAACTTATACCTGGGAGGTACTGCCTGCACAATTGAAGGCACCTTTAAACGAATCTATTATCCGCGAACTCGATTGGGTAAAAAACACATTAGCACAGTAAAAACATGCATAAAACAGTTGTAATCGATATTGTAGGCTTATCTAAGTCAGTTATTGGCGCAAATACACCTTTCTTACAGAAATATATTGCTGAAAAACATTTAACCACAATAGCACCTTTGCTGCCTGCAGTTACTACTTCTGCACAATCGGCTTATTTGACAGGGAAATACCCTGCAGATAATGGTATTGTTGGCAATGGTTGGTACGACCATGCAGAAAGTGAAGTAAAGTTCTGGAAACAATCGAACAAACTTGTTCAGGGCGAAAAGATTTGGGATAAAGCCAAACAGGAAGATCCTAATTTTACCTGTGCCAATATGTTCTGGTGGTACAATATGTATTCGACTGTTGATTATTCGGTAACCCCGCGACCAAATTACCTGGCCGATGGACGTAAACTTCCCGATTGTTATTCGCAACCTGCTGAACTACGCGATCACTTGCAAACGAAATTAGGGCAATTCCCCTTATTCCAGTTTTGGGGGCCAGGGGCTAATATTAAATCGACCCGATGGATTGCCGATGCAGCTATGGAAACCGAAAACCTGCACACCCCAACACTAACGCTGATCTATTTGCCGCATCTGGATTACTGCTTACAGAAGTTTGGTCCGGATGAAGCTAAAATCGGTACTGAATTGCAGGAGATAGATCAGGTGGTTGCCGATTTGGTTGCTTTTTACGAAAATAAAGGTGCACGCGTAATTTTACTTTCCGAGTATGGTATTGCACCGGTAAATAACCCCATTCACCTTAACCGTTTGTTCAGGGAGAATGGTTTGATTCAAATCCGTGAAGAACGTGGTTTGGAATTGCTCGATGCTGGTGCTTCAAAAGCATTTGTAGTAGCCGACCATCAGATTGCGCACGTATACATTAATGATAAATCGGTTACCGAACAGGTAAAAGCTTTGCTTAAAAACGTTCCGGGTATAGAACTGGTTCTTGATAAAGCAGCACAACAAACGCACCACATTAACCACGAACGCTCCGGCGACCTGGTACTCATGGCCGATGAAAACAGCTGGTTTACCTATTATTTCTGGTTAGATGATGCCAAAGCTCCTGACTATGCCAGGGTGGTTGATATTCATAAAAAACCAGGTTACGATCCGGTTGAAATGTTTATGACCTCAAAATTACGTGCAGGTTATAAATTACTGAGAAAAAAGGCAGGCTTCAGGTACGTGATGGATGTGATTCCGCTGGATGCTACCTTAATTAAAGGATCGCACGGAAGGATAAACACCAAAGAAGAATTCAAGCCCGTATTGGTTACGCCTAACAAGATCGATAAAGCTTTAACGCCGGTAGATGTTTACCAGGTGATATGGGATAGTTTGACTTTGTAGGGGAGTTATTAGTATCAGGTAGTAAGTATCAAGTATTGAAGATCGATTAGACTTGCTTGAAACTCAATACTTGATACTTTTTTCCTAATTAACCGTAATCCATTTGTTCAGGCTATTATTCGCGCCCTCTACAACAATTTTATAAAAGGTAGACGAATAATCTTTCAAATCGGCAAAATAGTGCTGTTGGTTGAGATCCACAGTCGCCAGTAAATGGTAATTGTCTTTCCCACCTGTTTTAAATTCGTTCGTGGTAGCCAGCCATATTTTTACCTTTCCATTCTTTTCGAGCGCCTTCCAGCTAATATCGAGGTGTTTCTGCATAGGATTGACTTTAAGGTTAGCCAAAGAAACAGGACCGATAAATGGTATTCCATCAATTTCCTGTAAAACACTTTCGGGTAGCTGTACATGGAGGTAACGGGCTATCGAAGGCATAATATCTACCACACCCAGATCAAAATACTGCGCATAGGTATTCAGATTTTTGTAATTGCTAACCATCCAGGTAGATCTTTGCCTGTCTGATTGCCCACCATGACCACGCCCGGTTTTCTCATCGCGTCCATGATCGGTAGTGATGATAATTAACCAGTCTTCTTTAAATTTCTGCTGGCGATAGTTAATTGCATCCCAAATTTTCCCTACCTGCGCATCAAGCAGTGCTATGGCATTAGAAAACTCAGGACTATCTCCATAGCGGTGCCCCATATCGTCGGTATATTCCAGATAAATCCATGAAAGATCCGGAGCATTTTGTTGCAGGGTATGGGCAGCCTGTTTGATAACTTCTTCATCAATCTGATGCATATAAGCCGATTTTTTGTCGTGCTTAAAGCGTACAGTATCCAGTTCAAAGCCATCAAAAGCATAATCAGGCTTAAAGTTGCCGGTAGCAGCAAGTCCATCGCCAAGCAATTTCGTTCTGTTATCGGTCCAGCTCGAAAATATAGCTGTTTTTTTATAAGGATACTGGTTTTTGAACACCCTGAAAATATGCTGATAGTTGTAGTTAGGCGCCTTAATATCGTTATCAAGCACATTGTGTTTATTTACCCAGGTACCGGTAAGTAAACTGTTATAGCCTACAGCCGAGATGGTTGGTGTTTCGTTATAGGTGCCTTTATCGCCTCCCACATGCATGCGTGAGTAAGCACCTGCCGTGATGATCTTTTTAAAATTAGGCAGGTTTTCACGTTCTATCACATCTGCAGGAATGCCATCAGCGATGATGTAAACCACTTTCTGCTGACGCTGTTGTGCATTTACAATGGTTGATAAACCCATGCAGGTAGTAAAAATAACAATCTTTAAGCGCTTCATATTTTTTTAGCTTAAATGTTAAAAGGAGTGAGGATAATAGGTGTTTTCTACAGTGCCATCAGTATATAGTTTTAACATGGCGTATCCCGGAGGCGTTTCCAGATAATAACCCGGGCCAGCTGATTCGGCATCGCCTTTACCCCACCAAAAACCACTCATTGCACCATTACAACAATAAAGCACACCGTTGTATGCGGTATGATCGGAAAGGTGGTTATGGCCACTTAAACAGATTTTAACTTTATCGCGGTGTTTATAGAAAAGATCCTTTAGCTTTTTGGCATCCGAATGACCTCCACCTACCAATACCTGTGTGGTACCCAAAATAGGATAATGCGACATGATTACCGTAGGGGTAGCCGCTGGTAATTTTTCCAGCTCCTGCCGCAACCAGTTGTACTGTTCATCATCAAGTGATATTTTGCTGTTGTTACCATCCAGAATAATGAAATGCCAGTTCTTTTTCGAAAGGCTATAATAACGGTTTGGGATCTTTAAGCGTTTAACTACATAATCTTTGCCGTACATTTCATCAGTCTTTGCCGGTGCTTTCCACCAGGGATCGTGATTGCCAATACAGCTGTAAACCTCATGTTTTTCTATACCTTTAAGGCAGTCATCCCATATGGCCCATTGTTCGGTAACCTGATCGCGTACTACATTATCGTACGAGGCATCGTTAATAGAATCACCTCCGTTTAAGAAAAAATCAGGTTTATGCTTGCTGATAATCTGTTTTAAGCAACTCTTAAAACGTTCAGGAGCATTATCGCCGGGACGGATGTGTACGTCGGTAATATGTGCCACACTAAGTGCCAGTTTTTTATCCTTTTTGTTTTCGCTTACATTTTCTGTAGCAAAAGCAGGAAGACTGCCGGTTGCTAATGCACCGGCAGTCAATCCTACAGTTTTTAATAATGTTCTTCTTTTTATATCCATGGTTTTACCAGCCAAAAATCTGTTTAAGTTTAGGGTTTAGGATAACTTCTTTTTGTGGAATAGGACGGTAGTAGAATTTAGGCTCTTCAAAATTCCTGATCACACTTTCAGTTACAATGTTACCTCCGCTGTTGCCAGCTTTCAGGTACACAGTAGCATCAGTTCCAATGGTTCCGGCACGGTAATATACCAGTTTTACACCCAATGAATTTTTCTCTTTTTGTTCTTCTGCCGGAACGGTAGCAGTTCTGTCGATTAAAATAATATCATCTACACCATCGCCGGTAAGATCATATTTACCTAAGCCGGCAAAGTACATGCCTTCGGGACTTTTGGTTAATAATTTACCCGCTTTCCAACGCATCAGATCGTCATATCTTAAGTTTTCGAAAGCAAATTCTACTCTACGTTCACGCCTGATTTCGAAGATTACGCCTGCATTGGCTGTAACATTAGGGTATTGAAGCTGTAAAAAAGCATCCGGTCCCGCGTTTGCCACTCCCATGTCAAGGTTTGGCATACCCGCTCTTTTCCGCAGTAAATTTACCGATTGGTCTAAATCTGATTGTGTTAACGTTCCCAGTTCGGCAAGTGCCTCCGCATAGTTAAGCAAGATCTCTGCATAACGGTAAACCGGGAAATCGACACCATTTAAGATGTTGTTATCAGTACTGTTTACATAACCTTTTAGCTGGTGGTAACCAGTAAAGTTTTTGTTTAAACGTTGGATGTAAGGCGTTGCATCAGGTACCCTGGTCCAGCCCGGGTATACCATCGTTTGCGACATGCGGGGATCGCGGTTTTTAAACTCATCAACAAAACTCTTTTGCGCATAACCGGCTATATCAGTAAAACGCGAACCATCTTTCATCAGGTAGGTAAGCAGGAGGTCTTTGGCCGGAGCTTGCTCATAATCGCCAAATACCACCCCGTTTACGTTTTGTCCTTTACTTTTGCTCAGGTCGAAAATGTTGGCTAAAATCACTTCACTGTTTCCGGTTAAATCCTGGCTCGCGAATAAAGTTGCATAATCCTGATCAGGGCGGTTAGTGTTGTAAATGCTGAATTTTTTGGCTGCTATAATTTCGCCTGCAACCCTGGCAGCGGTTTGTAAAAATGTATTGGCAGAACCGCTAAGGTTTAATTCGCTATGGTATTTGCGATAAGTACCTTCGTATAAAGCCGCACGGGTGTATAAAGTAGCCACAGCCCATTTGCCTGGGGTACCAACAGGTACACTTTCCCTAACATTTTTATAGGCGAAATCTAAATCAGCCATAATGCTGTCGGCTATTAGCGCACGCGGATCACGAGGCTTGTAGAGTGCTTCATCCCCAGGCTCTAAAGTCCCCGAGTACCAGGGTACATCCGAAAAGCGCTTTATTTTATCGAGATAGAACTCTGCACGATAATAACGGGCAAGACCGGCATAATGGTTTTTAATCGCACCAGTAACCTGTGCTTTCTTAAAATTCTCTAAAAAGTAATTGATGTTACGCAATCTGCCCCAGCTCCAGCCGGTTGTAATGTTTTGGGCATTCGCACTACCTAACATGATGTTTTTAACCTCAACAGCGGCTGTAGTGGCTACGTTATCGGTACTCTGATCGTTCAGGTAACTGTTGCGATCGGGTTGCGATAACAAACCGTTTACATAAAGGGAAAGATCTGCTTCTGTATTAAAGAAAAGATTGGGCGAAATGGATATTTGCGGAAAGCGGTCAAGCTCGCCTTTTTTACAGGCAGCAAATGTACCGGCAAGGCCAATAAACAATATATATATGTATTTTTTCATTTTGCTATGATTTGAAATGAGGTGGATCTTAAAGGATTAAAAATCTAAGTTTAGACCAACAGCATATCTGCGTTGATATGGGTAAGCCCAGGCTGATGGGCCCTGGTTAACTGCTTCAGGATCGATAAATTTCTTGATTGTAGAGAATTCGTAAAGATTATCGGCCGTTACAAATAAGCGCAAACGGCTAATGCTTACTTTTTTAGTCCATTTAGCAGGGAAGGTATAACCCAATGATACGTTTTTGATACGCAGGTAAGCACCGTTTAACAAGTATTTGGTTTGCGGGATATCCAATCCAGCACCGTAGTTGGCATCAGCAAGCCACGATTGTAATACAGGGTATTGCGAATCGGTATTGGCATCGGCCAGGCCAGCTGCCAGATAAGCCGCCGAATGTTTTGCACGTTGCTCGGGAGAATCTGCTGCGCCACGGTAAAAATCAAGGTTCCATGGATATACGTTTGCATAAGGCTGCTGATATGGCCCCCAGAAAAGGTAGTGGTGCGGATAAAAGTCTCTTTTCAATACCCCTTGTAAGAATACCGAAATATCAAAACCGTTCCAGTCCATATTCAGGTTTGCACCAATGGTATAGCGGTCGGCACTATTACCGATTATTTTTAAATCTTTCGGATCGTTGGCGCTTAAGCCACGTTCGATTTTCTTATTGCCATCCTGATCTACATATTTTGGCCAGCCTTCTACAATAGATAATGCACCCCATGGAATAATGGCTGATTCATCTAAAGCGGCAATCTCCGCTTTACTGCGGAAAACACCATCGTTTTCCAGTCCCCATATTTCACCAAGGGTTTGTCCTTCATAGTAACGGTTTGAAAACAAGTTCTGGTCGTTTTTGAATTTGGTAATTTTGGCCTTAGAGTCGGCAAGGAATATTTTGGTTTCGAAATTGAAAGGTTTATCTGCAACAATAAATTTGTCTCTGTACGATACCGAAAGTTCCCATCCTTTGGTACGCAGATTGGCAACATTTTGACGTGGTGGTGGGGTTCCCATTACACCCGGTAGCTCCTGTCCATTAGCTAACATTCCTTTTGTATCGCGGATGTAGTAATCGAAAGTAAAGGAAAGTTTATCGTTTAGCAGCCCGATATCAGTACCCAGGTTTAGGGTCGATACCCTCTCCCAGGTATAGGTTTGCGGATCTACTTTTAATCCTGGAGCGCCATTAATGATTTGGTTTTGCCCAGCACCGCCAATCAGATAGCTTGTGGTACCTGTGGCCAACGATTGGATGTAATCAAAATCGCCTACGTTCTGGTTACCCAAATCGCCATAAGAAGCCCGCAGTTTAAAAGTGTTAAATGCTGGTGACAGTGGTTTAAAGAATTCTTCGTTACTGGCTATCCAGGCTGCAGAAGCCGATGGGAAGAATCCCCAGCGTCTTTCAACAGGGAAACGCGATGAACCATCGTATCGACCGGTAGCTTCTAATATATACCTGTTTTTATAGGTATAGTTTAACCGGCTAAATGCACTGGTGGTAGCATATGCAGAATATCCGGCAGATGCAGAAGCAGTACCGCTAGTTAGATAAAGGTATGGTAATGATGAGGAGAGGAGTGTTTCTCTTGAGGCATATACTGTAGAATAACGGTAGTTTTCACTGTTAAAACCCGCCATGGCACTAAAAAAGTGATCGCCAATTGTTTTTTTGTAGGTGGTATATAAGTTAAAAGCGTTGTAATACAAGTAGCCATTGCTTTCGCTTACCGAACCATTTCCACCTTCTTCACGGATGTCGTTCGGACCGTAACCGATTTTGTACCTTTTGGCGTCGGAATGGTTTTTCCAAAGCTCCCGTTTAAACGAAGCATCGCCATTTACCTGTAAGTCGCCATTTAAAAAGAGGGCAGTTGCACTCGTAATGTTCTGGAAACCGAACATATTCTGCAGATTGTTTCCACCATCTACCAATCTTGCTGCCAACCTCCCGGCTGATGTATTGGCCCAGGTACCATCGGGGTTTGTAGCCACATCGGTAGGCATCAGGTAATAAAGGTCGGTAATGCTTGAGTTTGGCAACGCCCGCTTGGTTTCGTAAATATTCAGGTTATTATCAATCTTAAGCCATGAAATTGGTGAGAAACCTACTTTTGATCTTAAGCCATAACGGTCCCAGTAATCGGCCGTTAATTTGTTTAAACCATTATCTTTAGCATAATCAGCCGATAGATAATAGGTTAGAGGCTTGTTATTTACAGTAGCACCGCCCGAAAAAGTAAGGGTATGGCTTTTAGATAAACTCTGATTGTTAAAAAAATAGTTGTACCAATCGTTACTACCCATATAAGCCCATTTTGTAGGGTCTTTCGGATCGAGGCGCGTATCAGCGATGGATGGGTTGTCTGATCTTTCTTTAGCCCACTTGTAGTATTCGTCAGAATAATTAACATAATCCCATGGGGTGTTATCTGTTGCTGTTTCCAGTACCCTCGAGAAAATGTAAGGGTCGGTTACAGGCTTAGGCAATAAAGTTGGTTTGGCCCATGACAGGTAAGTATTGTAGCTAATTACATTACGACCAGCAGCGCCTTGTTTGGTGGTGATTAAAATTACACCGAAAGCTGCCCTGGCACCATAAATAGCAGACGAAGCTGCATCGCGCAATACGGTAAACGACGTAATATCAGAAGGGGTTAAGCGTAACATATCGTCGTTGCTTGTAGCCGGAATACCATCAATTACAATTAATGGAGAACCACCGTTAATTGAAGTATATCCCCTGATATTGATATTGGGTAGCGAGCCTGGCGCACCACCGGCATAGGTAATGTTTAAACCCGGGCTAATTCCCTGCAAACCTTGCAGTACGTTAGTTACCGGCCTTGACTCGAGTTGCTTGCCCGAAATCTGATCGATTGCACCGGCAATGTTGATTTTTTTCTTTGTGCCAAAACCAACTACTACAACTTCATCCAGGTTAGCGTAATCGGGCATTAGGGCTACATCTATTTTTGTTTGCCCGTTTAATGCAATTTCTTGCTGTTTATAGCCAATGTAAGTGAAAACCAGAATAGCATTTGCCTTCAGGTCGTTAATTGTATAAGCACCATTGCCATTAGTAGCGAGGTGCTGATTTGTTCCTCTTACCGAAATGTTTACGGCAGGGAGGGTTTCTTTAGTCTTTGCATCAGAGACTACCCCTTTTACGGTAATACCCTGGGCAAAGGCGCTGGCCGATAAAATCAGCAGCGCAAAAATCCATAATAGTTTTTTTTTCATTTTGCTTGATAATTGTTTGGTTTAAATGTGATAGTTGTTTTTTGGCGGCCGCTAAATTGAACATATCATATTAAGGTTAAGTTAAAACTAAATTAATATATTGATTGAACATTCATTTAATTTATTTGAAAAAATAAATTTGTGGAATTCTACTACTTTGGTTAGTTTGCCCCATTAAATTAACAGCAGTATGGGAAGGAAAAGCCTAAAAGAGACAAGGCAACTGGAAATCATCAAAGTATTTTATCAAGTTGCCAAAAAGGAAGGCTACGAAAATAGCTCTATAGCCAAAATTGCCAAAGTAATGGATATTAACCCAAGTTTAATTATTCATTATTTTAAAACTAAAGAAGACCTCAGTTATGCACTGATCGACTATATTTTGGAACGATATTTACTTATTTACACCATTAAAGATAAAGGCGAACCGAAACTGGAAGACCTCCAGAAAACGGTAGAAATGTTGTTTTCTAAAAAATGGAACCTGCTTTTTGATGATGGGTTGTTTTATACTTTTTACGCGCTGGCTTTTAGGGAGAAAAAGATCAAAGCGAAATATAAATTAATACTGGACTCGTTGCGCAAAGGATTGGCAGATATGATTGAGGTTTGTAATGCAAAAGGATTAACCTCAATTAAAAATCCGCAAACTACGGCAGATCTGATTTTCGTACTGGTAGATGGGGCATACTTTTACCTCTCGTTGGAAAGCGATAAGAAAGCCTATACCGAAAGGCTTGGCTATTATAAACATAAGGCTTATCAGATTTTGGGGATAGAACAGTTAAGCCTCGTTGGTGCGCTTTCTGCTGGTTAACTGTCGGCCAAGCGCATAAACGCCAATGGTCATCCACAACAGGTTGGCCGCTGCATTAGGCAGGTCGCTCGTATCAAGTGCAGTTAGTGCCAGGCACAGGCCGCCCACAACATTAAGTAACTGAAAGGTCCACGATTCTGCTTTTATTACTTTTAAACTTAATAAGAGGTAGCCTAAAGTACAAAATAGTACTCCCAGCCAGCCTATACAGGTCATGATTAATTTTGTCATATCGCTAAAAATTGCGGCCAATATAACAAATTACCCTTAGCAGTGCAGGCTATTTAAATACATTATTGGAGAATAATGATTGTATGTTAAAATGCAGTATTCTTAAAAAACTCATCCAACTCTTTTTGCCCGATATGAAACAAAATGTTCGATATCGGGCATTTTTTGTTTTTGAATAATTTTCAAATAATTGTTTTTCAGTGTTTTAACTTTGGTATTGTGCTTGTAATGGATGTGCTAAAAATATTTAGATGGACACACTCATTGCCGAAGAAGTTTTAGCGAAAAAGAAGCAGAAAAAATACCTGATTGTCGGTATCATCCTGCTGGTAATTATAGCTTGCATTTGGTGGGTTAGGTTTTATTTTAAACCTGCTTTAACCCTTGCCGATATTACTACAGCAAAGGTAGAAGTTGGTATCATCGAAAATACCATTAACGCTACCGGTGAGGTACTGCCCGAATTTGAAGAAGTTTTAACCAGTCCGATTAATGCATCGATTAAAAAAGTTTTAATGGATGCCGGTAATAAGGTTACCAAAGGCCAGTCGATTTTAACCCTCGATAAATCTGTGAGTCAGACAGATTATGATAAACTTCAGTTCCAGATGGAATCGAAACAAAACGAGATCCGCAAGCTGAAACTCGATCTCGAGAAAAGTTTTTACGATATCAAATCCAATAATAGCATCAAGCGATTGCGGATCAGCAACCTTACCGATGGAGTTTCTTCGGCCAAAAGATTGCTTAAAGCAGGAGGTGGTACAAAAGAAGATGTAGAACGTGCCGAACTGGAACTTAAAGTTGCCGAACTCGAAAAGTTACAGCTCGAAAATGAAATCAGGAGCAAACAGCAAACGATGAAAATTGAGATCAGGGAGGCAGAAATCGCTTTGGCTATTCAACGAAATGACCTCGATGCGTTGAAACGCAGGCTCGATCTGGCCGATTTAATTGCCACAAGACCGGGTGTAATTACCTGGGTAAATAAAAATATTGGATCAGCAGTGCACGAAGGCGATGCATTGGTTCGCATTGCCGATTTAAGTGGTTTTAAGGTTGCTGGTAGTATGTCTGATAATTTATTGGATAAAATCCACAACAACATGACGGCTATTATTCGTATAGGCGATACGCAGTTAAGGGGCTCAATTGTCAATATTTCACCTGCAGTAAACAATGCAATTGTTTCGTTCGATATCCAGCTGAACCAAAAAGATAGCAAGGTGTTAAGACCAAACCAAAAAGTAGATGTTTTTTTGGTTACAGCTACACGTAATGGCGTTTTGAGGATGGCCAATGGTCCGGCATTTAACGGCACCGACCTGCAGGAAATTTTTGTGCTCAAAAATGGTATTGCCGAACGCAGAACCGTTAAAACAGGACTGAGTAACTTCGATTATGTAGAAATTTTAAGTGGTTTAAAAGCTGGTGACGAAGTAATTACTTCAGATATGGGTGAGTACAAAAATGTTAAAACAGTAACCATTAGCAATTAAGTTATGACAAAGAAGTTTTTAATGATGCCTTTGTTGTGGTGGATCGGTTTCGGGGTTTTTGCCTTCCCTAAAAACGATACGCTAAGGTTAACCTTGCCCCAGGTGGTAGCGATGGCTAAAGCCAATTCCATTGCTGCCAAGCAGGCCATTACGGTTAAAGAAACCAAATATTGGGAGTGGCGCACATTTAAATCCAATTACCAGCCTCAGCTAGCCTTAGAAGGTGTATTGCCTGGCTATACCAAAACCTATACCCAGGTGCAGCAGCCCAACGGAAGCATTCTTTTTCAGCCTGTACACTACGATAATTCATCGCTTACTTTAAATTTTAGCCAAAGTATTGCAGCAACCGGTGGTACCATTTACGGCACTACACAATTGCAGCGTTTCGATGATTTCGACCGTAAAAACGTGCTTTACAATGGTATTCCGTACGGTTTGGGCTATACGCAACCCTTGTTGCAGTTTAATGCTTTAAAGTGGGACAAAAAAATTGAACCCCTGAAGTTTAACGAAAGCAAGCAGGCTTTTATAGAAACCCAGGAGAAAATATCGGTTACCGTAACCGAATACTTTTTCGATTTGCTTTTGGGGCAGGTTAACCTCGATATTGCCGAACTGAATTACGCCAATACCCAGAGAATTTTAACCATTGCAGATACCAAATTTGAACTGGGTAAAATTTCTAAAAATGAAATCTTACAGCTGCAATTAGAAGTTTTGAATGCCCAAAAGGCGGTAGGTACAGCCAAGCGCGATGTAGAAATTGCAACATTGAACCTAAGAAGTTACACCGGCATTGAGGGCGATGACCGGATCAAACTGAATATGCCGGCCGTGGTTGCGCAAATGAGTGTAGCTTCAGAAAAGGTACTGAGCGAGGCTTACGAAAACCGCTCGGATGCCATTGCATTTGTACGCAGGTTGGCCGAAGCCAGGAGGGATGTAGCTAAGGCCAAAGGCGAAAATGGCTTGAAAGCCACTTTGAGAGCTAATTTGGGTTATTCAAATGCGGCAACAAATGCCTTTGATGTGTATCGTTCGCCCAAAAACCAGCAATCTGTAGAGTTGCAGCTTTCTATTCCGGTAATGGATTGGGGCAGGTCTAAATCGCGTACCAAAACTGCACAGGCCAATGAGCAATTTACCATTTATGCCGTTGAGCAGGATAAGCAAACCTTTAAACAGCAGATTGTTACACAGGTTACCCTTTTTAATATGATGAAAGAGCAAATACAACTGACGGATAAAGCCGAAAAAATTGCTGCAGAAAAATACAAAATAGCCGGTGAGCGCTACGTATTGGGAAATTTGAGTATTACCGATCTCAGCATTGCTTTCCAGGAAAACGACCGTGCCAAACGCGATTACGTTTCTTCTCTGCGCGATTTCTGGGCCGCATATTACCAACTGCGCTATTTATCCCTTTACGATTTTGAGCAAAATAAAAAAATCACCTATTAAATAAATATTTAAAACCTTACATTTTACATCATCCATTTTATATCAAACATTATGATACGCTTAAAGAACATCGAAAAAGTTTACCGCACTGATACGGTAGAAACGCTGGCCATAAATGGCATTAACCTCGACATTGCCAGGGGCGAGTTTCTATCCATTATGGGGCCTTCTGGTTGTGGTAAAAGTACTTTGCTCAATATTATGGGCTTGCTTGATGAACCTTCAAAAGGCAATATACAGATCGATAGTCAGGATATCAGCAGTTATTCAGACCAGAAACTGGCCCGGTTCCGTAACGAAAAACTGGGTTTCATTTTTCAAAGCTACCACCTCATTAACGATTTACAAGTGCTTGATAATGTAGAATTACCCTTGTTGTACCGCAACTCATCAGCTAAAGAGCGGAAAAAACTGGCTACTGCAGCTTTAGAAAAGGTAGGGTTGAGCAATCGTTTAAAACATTTTCCTACGCAGCTTTCCGGTGGTCAGCGGCAGCGCGTTGCCATTGCCAGAGCAATTGTAGGTAATCCGCAAATTATTTTGGCCGATGAGCCTACAGGTAACTTAGATAGTGCTATGGGGAATGAGATTATGGATATCCTGATTAACCTCAATCAGAACGAGGGTACTACCATTGTGATGGTTACGCATGATGAAAATATGGCACACAAAACACATCGTTTGGTTCGCCTTTTCGATGGTTCTCAGGTTCAATAAAATACCGCTATGTTAAAAAACTACTTTAAAATCGCCATAGCTGTACTCAAAAGGAGGAAATTTTTCACCTTCATCAGCTTATTCGGAATCAGTTTTACGCTAACTATTTTAATGGTTACTACTGCATTTATGGATAAAGTTTTAAGTCCCGATTATCCCGATTTGAAACGCGAACGCTCGCTCTATGTGGGTAGCATGGAATATAAAAATACCAAAGAAGGCTGGATGAACCGTAGCGACGTATCTTTTTACTTTTTCAAACATTATGTTTCAACCTTGAAAACAGTAGATAAAATGGCGATTTCATCTAATCCCAAAGCATCAAACGCTTACGTAAACAATAAAAAGATAGTTATTGCCTATAAATACACCAATGCCGATTACTGGAATGTACTCGAATATCGCTTTTTGGAAGGTAAACCCTTTTCACAAAAGGAAATCGATAATGCTGATAAGGTAGCCGTTATTTCGGAAGAAACCCGAAAGGACTATTTTGGCGATGTAACCCATGTGGTGGGACAGTATATATCGGCTGATAACATTAATTATCGAGTAATTGGCGTAGTGGCCAATGTATCTAAAACGGTGAACAGCTTAAGCGGCGATATGTATCTGCCATACACCGTATCGACTGAAAATTACAATAAACCCGATTTAATGGGACCATATAACGCGGTATTGCTCGCCAAAAGCAAAGCTGATGTGCCTAAAATGCAAAAGGAATTTCAACAAATGATGCGGAGGGTACCAGTACCCAAAGATTTTGATAAGGTGTACAGCAACGCAGATCCCTTTTTTGCTTCAATGACCCGGAGGATAGCAGGCGATGGTGCAAATAACGGTACGACCAGGGTGGTTTCCATCATGAGTATTTTTGTATTGCTCTTTTTGTTGTTGCCAACCATTAACCTGGTAAACATTAACGTTACCCGCATTATGGAACGTTCATCAGAAATTGGTGTGCGTAAGGCTTTTGGGGCTTCTTCTAAAACCCTTGTTTACCAGTTTATCGTCGAAAATATGATCCTGACTTTTTTAGGTGGCCTGATTGGTTTTGTACTTTCATTGCTGGCTATTTACCTCATCAACGGTGCAAATATCATTTCAAACATGCGCCTCAGCATGAATTTTACCGTATTGTTTTACAGTTTTATTGCCTGCATATTTTTTGGTTTAATTTCTGGCGTTTACCCTGCCTGGAGAATGTCGAAACTTAATGTAGTTAAAGCACTTAAAGCGCAATAATCCCAAATAGAAGCTATTATGATGTTCAGACATTTATTTAAATTAATATGGAACAAACGGAAACAGAATTTCCTGTTCCTCTCCGAAATACTCGTTTCCTTTATTGTGATATTCGCGGTATTTTCTTTCCTTACCTATTATTACCAGAATTACAGCAAACCACTGGGCTTTGCCTATAAAAAAGTATGGTCAATCAGTTACGATAACGGCTTGTTAACTAAAGACCGCGATTCGCTCAGCATCTTTTACGATAATTTGTATAACTCGCTAAAGGCTATGCCCCAGATTGAAGAGGTAAGCTATTCTGGTTCAAATTTTCCATACGCTAACAGTACCATGACTACTGGATTGCATTTAAACGGGAAGCGTTTCGGTTATGTAAACAATTATGTAATAGGAGCAGATTATAAAAAGGTATGGAACATTACCCTGATTGCAGGCAGATGGTTTTTACCAGAAGATGCCGTAACCAAAAACAAAAACCTCATCATTAACGAAACACTGAAGAAGCAGATGTTTGGCGAGGGGAATGCCATAGGTAAACTCATTGGCGATTACGAAGATAAAGAGAAAATGAAAGTGATTGGTGTGGTACAGGATATCAAAGCAAACGGCGATTTCTGGCCAGCTGGCAATGCTATGTTTAGCCGCTTAGATACCGGATACTTACGAAATAACCACAACATCCTCGTTAAAGTGCGCGATGGTGCCGATGCTACTTTCGAAAGCCAACTGTATAAAATCATGACCAACACCATGAAAAATTCGGTTGAAATACAGCACCTGAGCGAAATGCGCGATGCTAAAAATGAAGTTACCATTATTCCGATGGTCATTTTTATCATCATTGCTGGTTTTCTCATTATCAATGTGGCATTGGGCTTATTCGGTGTGCTATGGTACAATATCAATAAGCGAAAAAGCGAAATCGGCCTGAGACGTGCCATAGGGGCTAGTGGCAGTTCCGTATCGTATCAATTGGTGATGGAGGCCATGATTTTGGCTACCATGTCGTTGATAATAGGCTGCTTTTTTGCCATTCAGTTTCCTTTGCTCAGCGTTTTCAATATTCCGGCAAGTGTGTATATCGTGGCCATGCTGCTGTCCATTTTGTTTATTTATCTGCTGGTTTTTGCCTGCTCATTGTATCCCGGCAAACAAGCTGCAGGTATTCATCCTGCTATTGCATTGCATGAAGAATAATACTTATCTTAACTTCGTATATGATATTAATTGTTGATGATGATATTGCGGTAAGGACTTCGCTTTCGTTGCTGTTAAAAAGTGCAGGAAATGAAGTGCTTATCGCAGATGAAGCGGTTAAGGCTTTTGAAATTATTAGAACGCAAAGTCCCGAACTCATTATCCTTGACCTGAACTTTTCGATCGATACCTCGGGAAAAGAAGGGATGGAACTGCTTAAAAAAATCAGAAATTTTGATGCAGCGGTTCCAATCATCCTGATTACGGGCTGGGCAAGTATCGAACTGGCAGTACAGGGAATGAAGCTTGGCGCAAACGATTTTATCAATAAGCCCTGGGATAACGATTATGTGCTCCAGTCGGTAAAAACCCTGCTTCAGCTCAACCAGCAACAGCCACTATCGCGTACACGCAAGGAGCTGGATAAAAAATACAATTTTAAACAAATTATTGGCGAAGATACAGGCCTGCTGAATATTTTAGAAACCATTGGTCGTGTAGCCGGAACCAACGCTTCGGTTTTGATTACCGGCGAGAGCGGTACCGGAAAGGAATTGATTGCAGAGGCCATACACGAAAATAGTATGCGTGCTGCAAAGTCTTTTGTTAAGGTAAATCTGGGTGGTATTTCTGCCTCATTATTCGAAAGTGAAATGTTTGGTCATGTGCGAGGAGCTTTTACTGATGCCCGCTTTGATAGGGTAGGCCGCTTTGAAATGGCCAATAAAGGAACCATTTTCTTAGATGAAATCGGCGATCTGGAAACGGCAAGTCAGGTAAAGTTATTACGCGTACTGCAAGATAGAACTTACGAGGTTTTAGGTAGCAGCCGTACCAAAACCGTTGATGCCCGTGTAGTTTGCGCCACCAATAAAAACCTGAACGAAATGGTGAACGCAGGCTTTTTCAGGGAAGACCTTTTGTACCGTATTAATTTAATTACCATTCATTTGCCTGCGCTTAGGGAACGCGCTACAGATATCCCCTTGCTGGTAAATTTCTTTATCAATAACATGAAAGAAATTTATAACCGCCCCGATTTAACGGTTTCAGGGGCGGCCATGCGCTGGCTGCAGCGGTTGCCTTTGCCTGGCAATATCCGCCAGTTAAAAAACCTGGTCGAAAGAACGGTTTTAATTAGCAGAAACGAAGAATTGGGCCCAGAGGATTTCAAAGCCCAGTTAAATTTATCGCCATTAAAAAACGAACAGGTAAAACTTCCGGGGGTGGGCACCATGACTCTCGACCAAATGGAGGCAGAAATGGTTAAACAAGCCATGAATTTCCATAAAAACAGGATTACCAAAGCCGCTGCATCGCTGGGCATTACCCGAAATGCACTTTATCGTCGCCTGGAAAAATATCAAATTCCGTTTAATGAAACTGAAGACTAAATACATCCTGTTTCTGGTTATCCTGCACCTAATTTGCCTGGTCATGAGCTTTTTTATCTTTCAGGATAATAAGGTTGTTTTCATGCTTACAGAGGTTTTTATCATCATTTCGGTATTAATTTCGCTCAATCTCTACAAGCAGCTTATCCTGCCGCTTACTTATTTAAGACAGGGTATTTCAGCCATAAAAGACCAGGATTTTAACGTCAAATTTTTATTTACAGGCAAAAAAGAGGTAGATGAACTGGTGGATGTGTATAACCGCATGATAGATGAATTGCGGAAAGAACGCACTAGACAACAGGAACAGCATTTTTTTCTTGAAAAACTTATCCAGACTTCACCAACAGGCATTATTGTGCTTGATTTTGATGGACAGATTAAGCAGATTAACCCCAAAGCCACAGCGGTGTTGCAGGTTAATCCAGGCTTGTTATCGAATCATATTCAGGATATGGACACCGGAACTGCCAGAACGATCCGTATGGATGGTTTACATACCTTTAAGATTCAAAAATCGAGGTTTATGGACCGGGGTTTTGAGCGTATTTTTGTAATGATGGAGGAAGTTACCGCTGAAATTTTTGAGGCCGAAAAAAATGTTTACAGTAAGGTTATCCGCATGATGGCGCACGAAGTAAACAACACCGTTGGTCCGGTAAATTCCATCATGAACACTGCTTTGGCTCAACAGCATTTATGGCTAAACGAAGCCGACGACCAGTTGAAGAGCGCACTTAAAATTGCAGTCGACAGGAACCAGAACCTGAATATGTTTATGCGCAATTTTGCCGATCTGGTTAAAATACCCATGGCCAAAAAAGCACAGATTGATATCGTAGGCCTACTTAAATCGGTTTCCGAACTCATGTTTTTTCAGGCAAATGAAAAACAGGTCAGCTTTAAATTCAACCTCCCTGATCAACCATACCTGATCATGGCCGATGTAGAACAAATGGAGCAAGCGTTGATTAACATTATAAAAAATGCAATTGAAGCAATTGAAAACGGTGGATTTATTTTGTTTACTATCGATGTAAATAAGAAGATACTTGAAATTACGGATTCGGGCAAGGGCGTAGCCAAGGAAAATATCGGACAATTGTTTAGCCCGTTTTTTAGCACCAAAAAAGACGGACAGGGCATAGGTTTAACCCTCGTAAGGGAAATTCTGCTAAACCACGGCTTCGAATTCTCATTAAAAACCTTCGGCGAAAAAGATACCCGCTTTACCATCAGGTTGATGTAGTAGTGGTTAAAAAAAATAAGAAAATCAAAGTTTTTCCTCGCTATATTTGATTCAATTTCTAACCCTGAAAAATGAAGAATAAGAGCGCTGAAGTAACTACGATACCGGCATCAAGTATCGAATTTCTTACTCAATTAAAGGCAAATAATACCAGAGAATGGTTTAACGCCCATAAAGAAGAGTTTATAGCACAACAAACTTATATTGAAGAATTTGCATCTGCACTTTTGGGTGTACTGAATTTAACTGATGTAATTGAAACCCAAAGCGGCAAAAAGAGCTTGTACCGGATTTACCGCGATACCCGTTTCTCTAAAGACAAAACCCCCTACAAATCGCATTGGAGTGGCAGTTTTAAACGTGCATCGAAACAGAGGAGAGGTGGCTATTATTTTCATATCGAGGCAGGCAACAGTTTTGTGGCAGGCGGATTCTGGGCACCCTCGCCGGCAGATATCAAGCTGATTAGAGAAGATATTGCCTTTGACGGGACGCCTTTGAGGAAAATTATAGGCAGCAAAGAATTTGTAGCTAATTTTGGTACACTAAAAGGCGAGCAATTGGCCACAGCGCCAAAAGGTTTTGCTAAAAATGATCCCGAAATTGATTTGTTACGCTACAAACAGTTTTTGCTGGTCCGGAAATTTGATGATGAGGAAGTGCTTGATCCAGGTTTTTTGCAGCATGCAGGACAAACCTTCGCAGCCATGCGACCGTTTTTTGATTACATGAGCGCAGTACTAACGGGCGATGCCAATGGCGAAACGGAATAAAAAGCATAAGTAATTTAAAAGTCTTTTTTTGAAATGCATTCTTTAAAATATACCAAATGGTTTAATTTTGAGCCTTGAATCTACGATCATGAATAAAGCAGAGCGCACCAGAAGATTTATTATAGAAAAATCAGCCACCATTATCAACAAGAAGGGAATGGCTGCAACTTCGCTAAGCGATATTATGGAGGCGACTAAATTAACTAAAGGTGGCATTTACGGAAACTTCGAAAACAAGGACGAGATTTGTAAAGAATCTTTCTTTTATTTAACCACCACGCTGGCCAATTCGCTGGATAGGGCCGTGGCGCAGGGAAGAACGGCAAAAGAGAAACTTTTTAACCTGATTGAAGCCTATAAAAGTATTAAAAGTGATGAGGGAGGATGTCCCTTGCTAAATTTTGGCACCGAAGCCGATGACACCAACGACAGCATTAAAGAATACGTAAAAAAAGGAATCCGTTCAGCGCAAAAAAGGATTTTCAATATTGTGAGCGATGGTGTAGAAGATGGAGAACTAAGTACAGATATGAACGCCAAAAACTTTAGTATCAAAACATTCGCCATGATTGAAGGTGCCATTTTATGTAGTAAAGTGCTGGAAACCAATGAGCAAATGAACATCATTATGGATAGCATCAAAGCTGATTTTGAATCATACCTAGTTTAATTTTTTTTGATCTAAAATAAACCGATAGGTATATTTTGTGTAATAACCAATAACCAAAATACAAATAACCAACAGTTCATGGATAGGACAGTGTTAAGTGCTTGGCTATAGACTATTAACCAATGAACTATTGAACTAACAAATAAATAAAATGTCAAAAGTAATCTTAATCACAGGAGCTTCACGCGGGTTTGGAAAAATCTGGACTGAAGCATTTTTAAAACGTGGCGATAAAGTAGCCGCAACAGTAAGAAATTTAGAATCGCTTACGGAGTTGAAAGCGCAATATGGCGACCAGTTATTGCCCGTGCAGCTTGATGTAAACAACAGGGATGCAAGTTTTGGAGCAGTAAAGGCCGTTGTCGATCATTTTGGACGGATCGACGTGCTGATTAATAACGCAGGTTATGGCTTGTTTGGTGCAGTAGAAGAAACGAGCGAAGCAGAAGCCCGCAACCAAATGGAGACGAATTTCTTTGGCGTACTTTGGTTATCGCAGGCTGTATTGCCAGTAATGCGTGCGCAACAGAGCGGTCATATCATTCAGGTATCGAGCTTTTTAGGCTTGGTTACCTTGCCGGTATTGGGTATATACAACGCTTCGAAATTTGCAGTTGAAGGGTTGAGTGAAACACTCGCCTCTGAGGTAAAAGATTTCGGGATACACGTTACCCTGATTGAACCAAATGGTTATACTACTGATTGGGCAGGAGCTTCAGCAGTGCAAACTACAGCTATTGAAGCTTATCATCCGGTAAAACAAGGCTTTCAGGAAGCTGCGTCAGCTCCGGGTATTTTTGGCGATCCGCAGGCAACTGCTGCACCTATACTCGATTTGGTTGATGACAGCAATCCACCTTTGCGTGTACTGTTCGGTAAATTTGCCTATGCTGCTGTAACAGAAATTTATCGAGAGCGTTTAAACACTTTCGAAGCCTGGAAATCCGTATCTGAGGCTGCTCACGGAAACTAATCCCTTTTTTTTGCCCCATAAAAGACCGATCGGTCTTTTATGGGGCATTTATTGTAATTAATGTTTTTACGCATTAATATCTGCCAGCTTAATTTTATAGGTATTTTCGATCCTGTTAACGCTTTGCTGGTTTTCTGCAGCGTACTGCTTTAAGTGGTTTAGTTGTGCTTTCAGATAGCCTGAGGCCAGGTAAACAGAAACCTTTTTCCGGATTTTATCGGCTAAAAATATTTCAATCAAAATTAAAACGATTAGAAAAATAAAGTGCCCTGTTATAAGCGAATGTGTAGACTGAGTACTTAACAAGCCAAAATTCTTAGTCAGGTAATCGAACAACAAGGGAATGCCTAGAATAGGCAAGAGGGCAATTAAGTTTGCCTTAAGTTTTGTTTTTTGCTCTGCCGTACGCAGCTCTTCCAGTTTTTCGGTAATATTGGTTAAGCTTTCCGTTTTAGGCTGTAAACGTTGCTGGTTCAGTTTTTCCTGTTGCTTTCCATATTCGATATCGATCTCGCGCACATGACTGATTAATGCTGCTTCGGCTTGGTTTAGTTTTTCCTGGTCGGCTACAATGAGTTCCTGTTCGGCAATCATTTTTTCCATAATCAGCAGGTCGTCTGGTATACCCCGCGACATTTTTTGCTCTGCAGCGGTAATCCGGTTATCAAGTAATTTGAATTGCTTTTTTAATTCAACCAATTCGCCGTCCCAATGTGTTTTCTTTAACTCATAATCGCTTTTAATCCGCGTAGCCGAAGCCATATGCTCAAACTTATTCAGCGATTGCTCATTTAATTCAAAGCGCTGGTATAGCTGAATCAGTTTTGTGAAATTTTCGTGAACTGACTTTTCCTGGTCAGTAAGTTGATCTTCAAACTGCAACAAATCTGCTTCGGAAAGCGGGGTTAAAGACATCGGCATATTGCCGTTAAAATTATAAAAATTATGCCATTTGTAGACACCCAAATCACGATAGTGTAAGTTTTAGATACGAATACCTGAAAGTGTCTGTATGCTAGTGAGTTTGGTTTTAAGGATTATTGTTTCGCTGTAATTGTCTATAGAAATTATACCGATTTAACAGTCCAAAAATGTCAGTTAATTGCCTGCTGGTTGGCTAACTACCACATTTTTTCCAAGGGTTTTAAAACGTACCGTATTTTCCTGCACCACAGTAATGGTAATGTGACCAGTTTTGCTGGTATTAATATCACGTACCGTACCCGATTTCCCTTTATGTGTACCGGCAACTACCAGGCACTGGTCGCCATCTTTTAATAGCGCTGGGTTTTGATTGTCCATATTCTATATGTTGATTTCTAGTTTTCTGGGATAAGCTTAATTGGAATAAATCCCTCACTAAGATATATATAATAAAGATTAAGCAGCAAAAAAAAATAGGATTATAAATAATATCTAAATATTTTATTTGATAAGTATAAATTTAAATTTAGATTTGTCTAAAATTATATTTAGACAAATAAAGATTGATGAAAGCTTTTATACTCCTTAGTACTTTTCTTTTTATTGGCCTCGTTTCCAGGGGGCAGCAAACCGTATTGCAAGGTCTGGTTACTTCTCAAAATAGTCCGACAGAAAATATTACCGTTAAAATTCTTAGTTTAAATAAAGCTACCAAATCAAATCAATCTGGTGCATATCACTTTAATGATATCCCTTCGGGTAGCTACGATGTTTTATTCTCTGGTGTTGGGCATCAGAACAAAAAAATTAAAATCACAGTAAATAACGATACTACTTTCCTTAATGTCGATCTGATTTCGATGGAAGCTAATTTAAAGGATGTGGTTATTACCGGCGTAAATCGGGCTACTGAGTTACGTAAAAGCCCTGTACCTATTGCTGTACTTGCTAAAAAAGCGATGGATCAGAACGTTAATACCAACCTGATTGAAGCTATTGTAAAAGGAGTACCAGGGGTTACAGCGGTAACTACAGGCCCGAATGTTTCAAAGCCGTTTATTCGGGGATTGGGCTATAACCGGGTTTTAACGCTTTACGATGGATTGAGGCAGGAAGGGCAGCAATGGGGCGATGAGCATGGTATTGAGGTGGATGAGTATGGAATTGCAAGAGCTGAAGTGGTAAAAGGACCAGCCAGTTTAACTTACGGCTCTGATGCATTGGCTGGTGTTATCAATATGATTCCCTATAGTCCGAATTTCGCAAATGGAAAGTTGAAAGGCGATTTTACAACCAATTACCAAACCAATAACGGTATGATCGGTTCCTCGCTGGGATTAGCCTTCATTAAAAACGATTGGAAATTTACCGTCAGGGGAACTGGAAAAACAGCACACAACTATGAAAATAAAATAGATGGTTTGGTTTATGGAACAGCTTTCAGAGAATATAATTTCTCGGCATCAGCCCGTGTAGATAAACACTGGGGTTTTTCGAAAACTGCTGTAACCTATTACGATAATTTAATGGAAATACCCGATGGGAGCAGGGATTCACTTTCGAGGAAATTTACGCGCCAGATACTGGATGATGGCGATGATATCAAAAAAAGGCCCATTGTGCCCGATAATGAACTGAATACCTATGGCATAAACCCTTTACATCAGCACATTCAGCATTATAGGTTTTACAATACCAGCCAGTTTAAATTTGGCAACAGCGACCTGAACATCCTTTTAGGCGGTCAACAAAGCGTGCGCCGTGAATATAATCACCCAACTGTACCTCAGCAAGCCGGACTTTATGTAGTATTAAATACTTTTAATTACGACCTTAAATACAACTTGCCTGATTTCTCGGGGATTGAAAGTACAATTGGTGTGAATGGTATGTACCAGGCCAACAGGAGCAAGGCAGCTACCGATTTTCCTATCCCGGATTACGATCTCTTTGATATTGGTGCTTTCTATTTTGCCAAGAAAACCTTTGGTAAGGTTGATATTTCGGGCGGAATCAGACTGGACAGGAGAAACATTAACTGGGCCGATTTTTACGTAGGTACTGATGCACAAACCGGTTTCGGTAAGCAGGTAAATGCAGCTGTTTCAGGTGCAAACTTGCAATTCCCCTCGTTTAGCAAAAACTATTACGGTGTATCAGGGAGTTTAGGCTTAACCTATAATATTTCTGAGCAGTTATTAATTAAAGCCAATATTGCCCGGGGCTACCGTGCACCAAATATTACCGAAATTGGCTCAAACGGTTTAGATCCGGGTGCGCACATTGTTTATTTGGGTAACAGGACTTTTAAACCGGAATTTAACCTGCAGGAAGATATTGGTTTAATTGCTTACTTAAAGGATGCTGATATCAGTCTGGAGCTTTTTAACAACAATATTCAGAATTACATTTATCAATCGCGCTTAACCGATGCAAATGGCAATCCGGTGGTTATTGTACCGGGTAATTTAACCTACCAGTATCAGCAATCAAAAGCGCGATTGTATGGTGCTGAAGTAGCTGCTAACCTTCATCCGGCAGCAATTAAATGGTTAACTTTTAACAATAGCATGGCTTATGTAGTTGGCTTAAACCAAAATAAAGAACTTTTGGCTAAGCAGGGCAATAAAGCAAAATACCTGCCGTTTATCCCGCCATTGCAAATCAGGTCAGAGCTTAAAGCAACGGCACAGCATGCCATTGGCTTTTTAAGCAAACCTTATGTTAAAATTGATGCGGCTATTTTTGCCGATCAAAATAAGTTTTATGGTTTAGATGATACCGAAACCTTTACCAAAGGCTATACTTTAATTAATGGTGGCATCGGATCAACGATTGTAAACCGGAAAGACAAAACTTTATTCGATGTTTTTATCCAGGTTGATAATATTTTTAACAAAGCTTATCAATCCAATTTAAATCGTTTAAAGTATTTCGAGTATTATACTGCTTCACCAAATGGCCGCTCCGGGATTTACAATATGGGCAGAAATATGAGCTTTAAAGTGATTATCCCGATTTAATAGTAGTAAAATTAGGTGGGCAATAGAGATTATGGTTAATTGCTGTGACAATTACTTCTGAACGGCTTACAGCTATGTGCTGAGGTTTAATGTTTCGTTTAGTAAGCGGGAGGTATCAAACATCTTCCGCTTGCTTTTTATCAAACCCTTCTGTTTTTCATCTCATTGCCTATTTTCATATATTTAAATCCGTATTACATTAAATTATACCTCATGGAAGAATCTTTAAGCGAAAAAAGACTAAATTTCTTAAGGCAATCAATAGGCAAAGTCATTACTTCGTCGCCTTCTAATTTTATGAATTGGCTCGCCCCGGTTTTGGTAAAGGCCGAGTTTGGTATTTTAGTTTGCCAGTATACGGTGCGCAAAGAAATGACCAATCCATACCAGATTTTACATGGAGGCGTAACGGCAGGTATTATCGACGATCTGATTGGTGCCACCGTTTATACCATGGGTTTGAATGACAGATATACCACGGTGAACAACTACATTGATTATTTTGCTACTGCAAGTGAAGGAGATGAAATTATAGCCGAAACAGCGATTGTAAAAAGAGGCAGGACCATTTTAAATTTGCAATGCGAGATATTTTTACCTTCGAAAAAGCGTTTAATAGCTAAAGGCTATTCCAACATGTTAAACATAGGTTAAGTCTTTTTTAACGATAACGAAAAAAATTATTAATTCCTTAAAATTAACAAAACATTCTCGTTAACAAAGTGTTATAAATTAACCAAAAATATAATGAGCCATGTTAGAAAATTATTCAACCTTGCAATTCATTGTTAGAGGCAAAATTTTTAAAGGATTTTGCATGCGTATTCAAGATGATTTTCATGAAACTTACGCTGTTGTTTTAGATGGTTACCATTCTTTTTGTATCTGGTTAGATAACAAGAGCGAAAAATGGTGTGCTTCTAAAAACGCAGCCATAGATCCTGATGCCATTGATGAAATTATCAGCAGAATTTGTTTGCCGGCTTCGGTTTCTTAAAAGATTTTTATAAAAATAAAGCTCATAAGGAAAAATCCTTGTTTGGTTTAATCAAACAAGGATTTTTTATGCTTTTATTTTAACGTTGGCCAGAACAGGTAGGCCATGGTAATGGCTGTAATTACACCTATTAAATCGGCCAGGAGCATTGAACCAATGGCGTAACGTGTATTTCTGATGCTCACTGAACCAAAATAAACAGCTACTACGTAAAAAGTAGTGTCAGAGGCACCTTGAAATACGCCTGATAATCGGCTTGCAAACGAATCCGGGCCATTGGTGATCATGGTACTCACCATCATACCGCGTGCAGCGCCACCGCTCAAAGGTCTGATTAAGGCAGTTGGCAGGGCATCAACAAAGCGGGTATCGGCGCCAAAAAATAGAAATATGTGTTTAATGCCGTTCATCACTACGTCGAAAGTTCCGCTGGTTCTAAGCATACAAACGGCAACCAGAATACCAACAAGGTACGGGATAATTTTTATAGCCGTTTCGAAGCCGCCTTTTGCACCGGCCACAAAAGAATCGAATATATCTATCTTTTTATAGAGTGCACCCAGTACAATAAGCAGGAAAATTAATAAGATCAATCCACCGCTAAGCAGGCCCGAAAAAGAGGTTACTCCTGCGGCGTTTAAGCTGCTTACATACCATACTATAGCCGCAATTACTATAGAAATACCTAAAACCCAGGTTAATATTACCGGCTGTAGTAGATTGATTTTCTGTTTGAAGGAAACAATCAGCATAGCTGCCATTGTACCAACAAAGGTAACAATCATGCAGGGAATAAATATATCGGTAGGATCGGAGGCATTTTGGGTAGAACGGATGGCGATTACACTCACCGGAATTAAACATAATCCTGCAGCATGCAAACACAAAAACATAATTTGTGGGTTGCTGGCTACGTCTTTTTTGGGGTTTAACTCCTGAAGGCTTTCCATAGCCTTTATACCAAATGGGGTGGCAGCATTATCTAAACCCAATAAATTGGCAGAGAAATTCATAATCATGTGCCCCATAGATGGATGTCCTTTTGGTACTTCAGGGAAAAGTTTTGAGAAAAACGGACTAATAATTTTAGATAATAAACGGATACCGCCAGCTTTTTCGGCAATACTCATAAAACCCATAAATAAGGCCAGGGTACCAACCAGTTCAATACATAATTTTACGGCGATTGAACAGGTTTCAATTATACCATCAAGCTTTAAAGGGTTTAACGGATCGGATGATTTACCAATCACCATCCAGTTAAAAATATCGCTTTGCCCAAAGAAAATACATTTAATACCCGCTACAACGATAGCTACAATAATAAATGCCGACCAGATTCTGCTTAATGCCATTGAATGTGTTTAGTTTTTTGTTGCGTGAAAATAGCTTTTTTAACCCATAGTGCCAAGTTAGGGGTAAAGTTGGTTCGTGATGGTTAATGGCCGATAACTGATAGTTGTTTTGACGATAAGCCATTAACTATACACTATTAACCTAAAAAGCCCATAGCCAATAGTGCGTTACTATTGAATATGGGCTTTAGACTAAGGACTTAAGACCCCTGATTAGTTATGGCTTATCGTCGGTTAACTCAAAGCCCCATGTTTTTCCTTTCTCAGTTGCCGGAATTCCGGTAGTCATCCAAATTGGTGCTTTCGTTCCTTTTAAATAATAATCGAAAAATTGTTGCTCGCGGATTTGAATATCCTTACGGTTTTGACGTTGAACCAGGTTGTGCGCTTCACCGTTGTAGTTTAACATCCAAACTGGCTTACCTAAACGACGCAGACCCGTAAACATTTCAATCCCCTGATACCAGGGCACAGCTCCGTCAGCGTCGTTTGCCATAATTACTACAGGTGTATTTACTTTAGGGAACATAAATAAAGGTGAGTTTTCGATGTATAACTCAGGTTTTTCCCAAAGGGTAGCACCAATGCGGCTCTGTGTTTTTTCGTATTGGAACTGACGGTTCATACCGGTTTCCCAACGAATACCACCGTAAGCTGAAGTCATATTGGCTACTGGTGCACCAGCCCAGGCAGCTGCATACATATTGTTTTGCGTAATTAAATAAGCAACCTGATAACCGCCCCAGCTTTGACCTTGGATACCAATTTTGCTGCCATCAACCCAGCTGTTTTTTTTTAAGCTTTCTACACCTGAATTGATGTATTCAACAGCTGATTTACCCGGATGACCAGTTTCATAATTAATATCGGGAGCAAAAACCAGGTAACCGTTACTTACAAAATATGAAATGTTTAAACGCGATGGAGTAGGTGCAGGCGCCTGGTAACCATACAAACCATCTGTAAGTTTCTCGTAGAAATAAGCAATCATTGGGTATTTTTTGTTCGGATCGAAATTTTCGGGTTTGTACAAAATACCTTCTGCTTTGTAACCTTTAGGCGTAGTCCATTTTACAAGCTCAGCTATTCCCCAGTTATAGTTTTGTTGTTGTGGATTGGTGTTGCTTAATTTAGTTTCCGTTTTAAAATCTGCGGTTAGGTAAACATTTGGCGATTCTACATAGCTGGCTTTATCATAAATATATAAATCGGCATCTTTGGCTTTAGTCAGGGTCGAATATTTTGCTTTAGCCATTATCACCAGTTCGGGGGCTTTAGCTGAACCTACATTGGTGCGATAGAAACCGTTTTCTTTGGTAGTATTGTTAAAAGCATCTAGCCAAACCAGTTCATTTGCTTTAACAAATTTATCGGCGTTTCTTTCTGATCTATCTTGCTGTACTTTTTGGTAACGGAAAGTCAGATTGTTTGCTCTTCCAAAACCTGCGGTGATATTTTTTGCAGCCGATTTACCATCCGGAGAGAATGACCAGATATCGTATTTGTCGTAAATTAAAATAGCTTTATCGCCCTCAGTCCAGGTGGCTAAACCATATGCCGAAGGAAGATCAGGCACATCATTCTCTTCATCTACAAACTTTACATTTAAGCCTGTGGTTAATGTAGTTACCTTTCCGGTAGCTACAGCATAGGTGTTCCAGCTGCCTGCTTTTCTATCAAAGTATAACACGTAATTTCCACCAGGAGAGGCTATGGCGTAACCATTTAAACCTTCTATAATCTTTTTGCGCTGACCATTTTTGGCATTTACCAGATAATAATCTTTGCTGGTTGAACCGCTCCATTGCGATTCAATTCTGCGGCCGTAATCAGTTGATGCTAAAACCAGATCAGCATCGCCATCAGCCATTATACTGGCGTCTGGCAGGGTTAAATCGGTTAAAGGAATTACCTTAGGATCGCTGCTGTAGACATCAATTACTGATAAATAGCTTTTCTTACTGTCTCTATCTACATTTTTTAGTTGCATAGGCTGCAGATAATCATCTTTATAATTCCAAACATCTACTTTGGCAACTTCAAAATCTACAATGGTGGTATCTTTTGCTTTTTTAATAGGAGAGATGCCGAAAAACAATTTCTTGCCATCTTTGCTAAAAGTAATTTTACCATCGCCATTAACTGTCCATTTTGCAGGTAGGCCTGGCATATCAAAGTCAACCAGTATTTGGGCCGTATCTAATGTTAAAGAGTTATAGTAAACATTATAATCTTTAATTTCTTTCTTTTCCGGACTTTGTTCTCCAACAAAGGCTACGTGTTCATTTTCCTCATCAAAAGTGAAGTTTTTGAAGCTTCCTTTGCCTTTTATAAGCGTTTTAAGCATGCCTTTTTCAGTATTTAGTAAAAATACACCTTGAGGGGCAGTCTTGTCCTTTTTAGATCCGCTACAGGTAAACACCAATTGCTTACCATCTTTGCTGAAATAATAATCAGTAACGAATTTATAGGTTTTATCTGTTCCGGTAATAAGGTTTTTTACCACTAAATCAGTTCCTTCATCAGTTTTACCTTTTCCGGCAGGTTCATCATCTGCAAAATCGGTTTCACCATCTTTTTTCTCAACAGGTTTAACTGTTTTTTTTGCAGTATCTGGTTTTTCGCTTAAATAAGCTAAAATACCTGCGCCCTCTTCAGGGAATTTGAACGATTTTACCCTTGCGACCTTTGTAATGGCATTGGTTGTTAAGTTGGCTATACCCAATGAATCTTTTGGCAGCTCATCTGCTTTCGTTTTTTTGATTTTAGCCTGGCGCAGATCTTTATTGAAAGGACGGATATTGAACACCGCAAATTTCGAATCGTTGCTAAACTGAGCATTAAGACCGCGGGCAATATTTAATTTAGAATTGGTTTTAAGGTTATTGAGGTAAAGTTGTGTATCGCCTTCTTGTTGCAAAATACTATACATAGCCCAATTACCATTGTTAGATAACTGCTTTGAACCTACCGATTCCCAGGTATCATAAACGCTATGGTTTAATGGCTTCTTTTGCGCGTAGGTTAAGCTGACAACGAAAGACAGAATAAGTGTTAGTCTCTTATGCATTTTAATAAGTTAATTAATTTGTTGGTTGAGATTTAATCTTCTAAAATTGGAAAATTTTAGCTTAATAGGAAACTTGTATGCCAAATATTACAATTGTAAGGGTTTTATTGTGATTGTCTGAAAAACATATAACCCTCTCAACATACCATCATTTCGAGCGGAGTGCAACCAAGTCAGAAATCTATTAAACGGATCTCTCCCCGCCTGTCCGGGCAGGCATTCCGCTGAGCTTTAGTCGAGATGACGATTTTCTATTTTAATGCTATGCTCTACGCACATTGCTCCATGCTCCTTTAAACTAAAAACCCTCAATTATTTAAAGCAATTGAGGGTTTTCGTATAGAGACGAGAAACTATTTTTTAGTTTGTTGTTGCTGTTGTTGTTGACGCATGTAATCGTCTAAACGCTGCTGGAATTTAGATTTTTTCTTTTTCTCATCAGCTGGTCTCGCTTTGTTCTGTTGAATTAAAGCGTGGATTTTATCATCATCAACCATTTTACGGATTAGGAACTGCTGACCGAAAGTCATTAAGTTGGCTAAGAAGTAGTAATAGTTTAATCCAGCAGGATAGCTATTTAATACCCCTAAGAAAATGATTGGCATAATGTAACCGATATATTTCATCTGACCGGTAGCACCCGAAACCTGGTTGTTGAAATAAGTCATAATCAATGTAGAGATGGTCATCAATACACACATTAAACTTAAGTGATCGCCAATGAAAGGTAGCTTAACACCGAAACGGATAAACTCATCATAAGTTGATAAATCTTTCATCCACAAGAAACTCTCGCCACGTAACTCGAACAAGTTAGGGAAGAAGAAGAAGAAAGCCATAACCAGTGGTAACTGTAGTACCATTGGTAAACAACCACCTAATGGATTTACACCAGCCTTTTTGTAAAGCTTTAAATATTCCTGCTGAACCAATGTTGGGTTATCTTCACCTACTTTAGCTTTAATCTCATCCATTTCTGGTTTCAATACACGCATTTTAGCCATTGATAGGTATGACTTGTAGGTAAGTGGCGATAAAGCTACTTTTAACAAAATGGTTAGCACCAGGATGATTAAACCGTAGTTCCAGCCAAAGCTGTTTAAGAAATTAAATACAGGTAATACAATGAAACGGTTAATATATTTCAATGGCCAGTAGCCCATATCAACTTGTTGTTCTAAATCGTATCCCTGTGCTTTTAAAGCAGAGAATTTGTTGGTACCAAAGTAGAACTCCATTTCGTAAGCCTGATTTGCAGTATGCGCATAAGGCAATTGCATGTTGGCATCGTAAAACTTAACCTGACCAGGTGCTGTTGGGATTTTAACTTCTAAACTTCCTTTTTCGAAAGCTTGTTTAGCAATTAAAGAAGCCGAGAAAAAGTGTTGTTTGAAAGAGAACCACTGGATTTTTCCTTTAGCAAGTTCTTCTTTTTCATCTTTTGAAACACTTAAATGGTTTACATCGCCATCTAAATATTTGTAGTAAGGTGCAGAATAACGGTGCTCGCTCTCAATTGATTTTTCTTGTTGCAATAGGGTTGTTTGCCAATTTAAACCAATATTGTTACCCGCAATTACCTGCTGTAAACCAACCAGATTAATATTGAACGCAACTTTGTTACTTGATGCTTTTAAGTCGTAAACATACTCTACATAAGCATTGGCGCCATAGTTTGCACGCATGGTAACCGTATTACCCGTTTTAGTTGGTGTAAAGTATAAATCGTTGGTGTTAATTACCTTACCAGCTGCATTTAAGCTTAAACCAAATTTATTCTGGTTGCCAGAAAATAAAACCAAAGGTTCACCTGCAAATGTTTTTTGTCCTTTAATTTCAACTGATGAAATTTTACCACCTTTATTGCTTAGGGTGATCAACAAATTCTCATTTTCTAAAACAGTGCTCGATTCAGTTCCGGTTATCGCAGTACCAAAAGGGCCTTTTAAAGCTAAAGAATCTACAGCTGGGTTAATAACTGCAGTTTTTGTTGTATCTTTTTGTATAGGCGAAACGCCAGCTTTTTTCAAAGAATCTAAACGTTCTGTTTCTTTGGCTTTTTTCATTTCAGCCTCATTCGGCTTCAAAAAGTAGAATGATCCTGCCAAAATGATCATAATCAGGAACAATCCTGTAAAGGTATTTCTATCCATTATTTGTGTCTGTACTGCTTTTAATTCGTTTTCTTTTTCGCAAACTCCATCGCAGCGGCGACAAATTTAACAAAAAGTGGGTGAGGATTAGCAACTGTTGATTTTAATTCGGGGTGAAACTGTCCGCCAACGAAAAATGGATGGTTTTTAAGCTCCACAATTTCAACCAAATTGGTTTGTGGGTTAATACCCGAAGCAATCATTCCTGCCTCTTCGTATTGCTTTAAATATTCATTGTTAAATTCGTAACGGTGACGGTGACGCTCGTTAATGTGTGCTTTGCCGTAAATGCCATAAGCCTTTGTACCTTTTTTAATGTCGCAAGGGTATGAGCCTAAACGCATAGTTCCACCTTTATTGGTTATTTTTTTCTGCTCTTCCATCATATTGATTACCGGATTTGCAGTGTTTTCTTCAATTTCAGTAGTATGCGCATCTTTTAAGCCCAAAACGTTACGTCCAAACTCAATTACTGCACATTGCATACCTAAACAAATACCAAAGAAAGGAACATTGTTCTCACGAACATATTTAATGGTATCAATTTTACCTTCAATACCACGGCTACCAAAACCAGGCGCTACTAAAACGCCTTGTAAGTGACCTAGTTTTTCTTTTACATTATCAGCAAAAATACCTTCAGAGTGAATATACTCTACTTTTACCTTGCATTCATTTTTCGAACCGGCGTGTACAAAAGATTCGATAATTGATTTATAGGCATCAGGTAATTCTACATATTTACCCACCAAACCAATTCTTACCTCGGCAGTTGGGTTTTTTAAACGGCCTAAGAAATCTTTCCAGCTTTCCATATCCGGATCGTTTTTGGTAGGCAGTTTTAATTTTGATAAAACAGTTTTATCCAATTGTTCTTTTAACATCAACAATGGCACATCATAAATAGTAGATGCATCCATCGATTCGACTACCGCATTGATGTTAACGTTACAGAATAAGGCGATTTTTTTTCTCAGATCTGAACTTAAGTGGTGCTCTGTTCTGCAAACCAGGATATCAGGTTGAATACCGTACTCCAATAATGCTTTAACAGAGTGTTGCGTAGGCTTGGTTTTTAACTCACCAGCAGCAGCTAAGTAAGGCACCAGCGTTAAGTGAATTACAATAGCGTTCGTATTGCCTTCTTCCCATTTAAACTGACGTACAGCTTCAATAAATGGTAAAGATTCGATATCGCCAACGGTACCACCTAACTCGGTAATTACAATGTCGTACTCACCGCTTTCGCCCAGGATGCGCATATTGCGTTTAATCTCATCGGTAATGTGGGGTACCACCTGCACAGTTTTACCTAAATATTCGCCTTTACGTTCTTTGTTAATTACATTCTGGTAAATACGGCCGGTAGTAATATTATTAGCCTGCGAGGTTGGAACATTAAGGAAACGCTCATAATGACCAAGGTCCAAATCAGTTTCAGCACCATCTTCGGTTACAAAACATTCACCATGCTCGTAAGGGTTTAAAGTTCCCGGATCGATATTGATGTATGGATCGAATTTCTGAATGGTTACACGGTAGCCACGTGCCTGTAAAAGTTTAGCTAAAGATGCGGAAATGATGCCCTTACCTAAAGAGGAAGTAACACCGCCCGTAACAAAAATATACTTAGTCATGTTTGATAATTTGTGAAATCAATCAGTTTTTAATCACTGGTTAATTGCTTTTGTACGGGATACAAAGGTACGAAAAATTATCGCCGGTTTTAAGTTGTAACCAGAATATTTTTTGAGGGTTTTATATGGTTGATATTGACTGATTTATCGGATGAATAAAATTACAATAGCAGATTATAGATCTCTTTTTTGATGTCTTCTGTTTTTCTGGGCTTCTTTTTATCGTCGTAACGGGTGTAAAGATCGATCAGTTTTTTAAAATCTTTTTCGTTGTCGGTCTTTTTCCCTTTGGTTGGCGCAGCAATGGCTAATATCTGTACATTTTTTGCCTCTATTTTGGTGGCAAACCAGGTAGTATTGTATCTTGGTATGGCAAGGCCTAAAATCATGCCCGGTAAACCGGTAAAACCTTCGGGACCGCCGTGTAGCAGTATTTCGTCTGTGTAAAAAGCAACCACCGAAACGGTATCATTTATAATGGCAATAGCTTTACGACATTCATAACCTGCAATTTTGCGCACATCGTGCATAATTTTCCATTTTAAATGGGGGATGGTATCTTTAAGTATGAAATCTTCGCCATTTATAGGTTTTCTCAGTACCCGGCTTTTCTTACTGAAATCAGTAAAGATCTCGCTGGTATTTTCACCCGAAAAGAAAAAGAATTGACTATCGTTTAACGTTTCTTTAGGTTTCGAACGGTAAATAGAGGTGCTGTCGTTAAAATGATATTCCCAGTTCGACGTGCGGTATTTGCTCATTTTATCCTTTGCATCATCCGATATCCAGTCGTTGTCTGCAAGTTGTTGTTTCTGGTTTATTTTCTTTTCAAAAGTTATTTTTGCGCTTTGTATAAAAACCGTCTGAGCTTTAACCAGCACAACAGTTAAAATCATTATAAGCGTTAAGAATGCGTTTTTCATGCCTGATTATTTTTTATCTTCTTTAATGAAATTACCAGTTAAGTTGTAGGTTACACCAATTAATACATATCGTGGAATAAAGCTGTAGGTATTTTCGCTGATGTTGTTACCGCCAACATTACGGCTATAACCTATTTTTTCGGCTAAAATATCCGATACAGATATTTTAAATTCCAGCTCTTCCGCCTTCATCATTTTTTTTGATAAGTAGGCATTCCAGATCGCAACATTTACCGGAGTACTAAACGAACTGTTTGCTGGTTGATATGACAGGTTGATGCTAGTACTAAATTCAGTACTGTAGGGTAAGTTTATGGTACCCTGTATATCGTGATTATGGCTATAGCTTTTACCATTGTTTATGGCGCCGATAGATGAACTGCTGTTTGAAAAAGTAATTGAAGGACCGTATTCAAGCTGTACAATCTGGCTATGATAACCAATACGCGGACGGATGCTGATGTTGTTACTCACATTTTTGTTAAGCTTGTTGTTAAGGATGGAAAGTGAGCTGTTACGACTATAACTCACATTTAAATTGGTGTTTAAATGCAATTTGCTAAAGCCCTTATGCAAACTGGCACTGCCATACAAGCTATTTACACCATTTAAGTTGGTATAGCTGGTAACTGTTTTGTTAAACTCATCGACTGTGCTGGTACTTACAATTGCATTTTTGGTAAAATTGTAACTTACATACGCATACATGTACATCTGCGATTTTTGCTGAAAACTGTTAATGTTAAAGCTTACCCCATTGTTAAACGATGGTTTTAAATTAGGATTACCCAGCACCTGGTAAAGCGGGTTGTTTACCTGCCTGATAGGCTGAAGTTGCTCCAGATCAGGTTGATCTGTGTTGCCATAATAACTTACTGAGAAATTGGCGTTTTTACCCAGCCTGTAATCGAAACTAGTATGAGGTGCCCAGTTAATATAGTTACGGTTGAATTGATTTTTTCTGTCGAGGTCGTTTAACTTAAATGTGGTTTCTGTTGCTTCCATGCCGCCAGAAATTGAAAACTTTTTAGCGCGGTATTGCAACAGGGCCTTACCAATATTAGAAAAGTTATTGAAATTGAAATTATTACTCAAAGAATCGATACGGGTATTGTTCAGGTCTTTATCTAAAACCATTTTATGACTGTTAGAAGCTATCGTTTTAAAACTATAGGCAGTTTGTAGCGATAATCTTTTACTTAATGGTTCGGTGTACGATATCCGGGTAGCAAAAGAATGCTGTTTGCCTGAATTATCGTTCAGATAATTTCGGTTGTCGGGTCTTACTACTCCGGCTTCATAATAGTTTGTGGTGCTCAGGTTTTCGCCTGTGTCGCTGTTTCTTTTGGTTTCCGGCTGTACATCAACAGAAAGGGTACGACCTTTCTTTGCAAATTTTTTAGCGTAGTTAATATTGCCGTTAAACTGGTTGTTATTGCCTTCGCTTGTGTTTTGCTGCTTGTTGTTGTTTACTAAATCACCTGCATCATTTCTGGTTTCGTTTGTATTAATATCTTCGCTGCTATTTCTCGACTTGCTACCTGAAAACGATATTTTGAGGGTAGCAGATGAGTCTAATTTAACCTCTACATTTCCTCTTAAGCTTTGGCCACTGCTTTTATTATCGCTATTTGAGGCGCTCTCGCTAAAGAAATTTGTTCCATTGGGCAATAGCGATTGGTTTTTAGAGGTGTTCCGGTCTAAAACATTGCGGTTATTACCTTTATAGTTTAATTTAAGACTCAGTTTGTTTTCATTCCATTTATCAGAAAAATGAGCACCATAGCTTGTTACGTCAGGTAGGCCATTTGTGGGCGAAAAATAATCATCGTCGTCACTACCGCCGTAACTAATCATCACTGAACTGCCATCATCACCAACTTCAATCACATCATAATCGTTACCTTTTATTTTGCTCATGGCCTGACTCGCCTTCGAATCCTGGTTCAGGTTTGTTGTCGAACCAAATACTGCCGTTTTTAACTTGCCTTTATAAATGCCGGCCATACCGCCCAGGTTTTTAAAATGACTGAGGTCGCTATTGGCATCGAGGGTACTGAGGTAACCATTTTTTGCATTTTCTTTCAGCTTAATATTCATCACTTTTTCTTTCGCATCGCCTTCTTTAATGCCGGTAAGTTCTTCGTCTTTTGTTTTTTTATCGTAAACCTGTACTTCGCTAACGGCGTTGGCTTTTAGGTATTTAGCGGCAAGTAGCGGATCATCGCCAAAAAATTCTTCCCCATCAACCAAAAGGGTATTTACATCTTTACCGCCAGCTTTTATGGCTCCGTTTCTATCTACCTCAATTCCGGGCAGGCGCCTCAACAGTTCCTGTACATTGGCATGGGGTTTAACTGCGAAACTATCGGCCTGGTAGGTAATGGTGTCGCCTTTCATACTAATGGCTTGTTTTTGCGCTTTAATTACTACCTCGTTTAAGAGCGTGGCTTTGCTGTCCATTGCAATTTTACCCAGGTTAAATTTCGCCGTATCGGATAGCTGGATATCGCGGATATAATCTGCCATTTTAGGGTAGGTGATAACCAAGGTGTAATTGCCTTTTTTTAAGTTGGTCAGTTCAAATTCGCCATTGGCTTTAGCCCTGACATCTTTAACCAGGATAGAATCTTTGCTGCTAATAAGCAGTATTGAGCTGTTTGAAAGATTTTTTTTCTCGACGGTATCAACCACAATACCTTTAATAGTGGCCTTTTGGGCGAACACAGGAAGAAACAATACCGAAAAAATAAAAACGGCGAGGAGATTTTTGAGCATGTACAGAGAAAACGTTGGTAAATAGTTGTTTGGCTATAAGGCGTGAAAATACAACTATTCGATTAGTTTAGCTAAAATACTTGCAATATTTTTTTGAATAGGAAAGAGGCTTATTTTATGCTAATTTTTTTGCATCTGGTTAGCAACAATTATAATAAATCTTAACTTTCCGTTCTTTCTCACTCCAGGCTATATAAATGTTGTTTTCTTTACCTAAACGATATTTGAAACCATTTAAACCTGTTTTTTTCAATTCTTCGTACAGCGGTTTGTCCGGAACATAATTATCGGCTTTATCTTCGGGCATTACTGCTGGTTCAAGAAAGTTTTCATCGCTAAAAAAATCATCGGCAATGGTTTTGATGAAAACAATCTGATCTTTCTCTTTTGTTAAATCAATATTCGGGTCGGTACTACCCAATAACTCTGTCCCTTTTATTTTGGTGTTATAAATCTCTTTTCCATCGGCTCTTTTAATGGTAAAAGTCAATACCATATCCTCGGGTTTTCTGCCCGTAAGCTCAATTTTAAAAGTATCGAGTGTTTTTAAATCTGAGAAAGATTTGGCCATACTTTGGTTAACGTTTTTGAATTCAACAGATCCGGCTTTCTTCTCCTGTTTCGATTGGCAGGCAGAAAATACAATTAAACAGCTGATAATGAAGATTGATAGTTTTCTCATGTTCCGAAATTACAAATTTTAGGTTTATTAAGGTCCTGGCTATTAAAAATAATATCCGGCAGATAGCCACAATTGAAAATCGAGATATCCTTTTGGAGCAGGCTTGGAGATGTAATTTTTTACATTAAAATATTTACCATAACCGAGGGCAGTAGTTCCTTCGAGGATAAAACGTTTTTGGGGAATGAATAAAAAACCAATATTTATACCGCTCCGGAAAGAATTGGCTTCGAAATTTCTATTTCTACCTATAGAAACAAAACCAGTATTATCTACTGATGCACTAGAAAAAATCCGCTTTTCTAAATTTCCAACGTATAAACCATAAAAGGGAATTAAGGTATTAGCTTCGATCTTGTCAGCATAGATTTTTGCACGCAGCACGAAACCATTAAACTTATAATTTCTGCCCCAGTTTAATTCTCCGCTTGTATAAGAAAGCTCTAAACCATATTTATCATCGAAAGTTTTCTCAACCGATATTGCCGGACGTTTAGCTAAAACATTAAGTGCATTGGTTTTAATTAATAATCCGATCCGTTCCTGAGACTTGACAACGAGTGTGAAAGTGCCAAATATCATCATGAGGATAACTTTTTTCATAGTGTAATGAGTTGAGGTAGCGCATTAATTTTTTGAATATAGCAATATTTAGTTATATTTGCGTAACTGATTACGTAATTAATTATTTATGGATTTTTTCGAACAAACAGGAAAAGTGGCAATAGGCAGCAGGTTGCGCATGCTAACAGATAAGGTAACAGAAGATGCTGCTAATATTTATCAGCTTTATAATATAGATATGCAACCCAAGTGGTTCCCGGTTTTTTATTCCTTATCGCAGGGAGAGGAGAAAACCATAACCGAACTGGCTAAAGCAATTGGCCACTCGCATCCCTCGGTGAGTAAAATTATAGGCGAAATGCTAAAAAAGGGGTACGTAAAAGAGAGCAAGGATAAAGAGGATGGTAGAAGAAATGTAATCAGCTTGTCTGAAATCGGTATGCAGGTTGCTTATAAAATTAAAGACCAGCTGATTGATGTGGATGCGGCAATTGAAGAGCTTTCTGCACAAACACAAAATAAACTATGGGAAGCAATAGGCGAGTGGGAGTTTTTGTTGGAATCGAAAACATTATTAAGACGGGTGATGGAAAAGAAAAAGGAACGCGACAGTTCGAAAGTTGAAATTGTAGCCTATACACCGCAATATCAAGAAGTATTCAGGACTTTAAATGTGGAGTGGATTTCTACTTATTTTGAAATGGAAGAATCTGATTATAAGGCACTGGATAATCCGCAGAGTTATATTTTAGATCAGGGAGGTTATATTTTGGTTGCTTTATTTGATGGTGAACCGCTGGGTGTTTGCGCTTTAATTAAAATGAACGATGGCGAATATGATTTCGAACTGGCTAAAATGGCTGTTTCGCCAAAAGCGCAAGGTAAGAATATTGGGTTTTTACTGGCCTCGGCTATTGTAGAAAAAGCCCGGTCATTTGGTGCAGCTAAAATCTATTTAGAAAGCAATACCATATTAAAACCAGCCATTAACCTGTATCATAAACTTGGTTTTAAAAAAGTGGCCGGAAAACCAACTCCTTATACGAGGTGCAATATTCAGATGGAATTAGTTATAAAATAGTTTGGAGTCTGGAGTAGTAAGTTTGGAGCCGATTAACCGATTTAAACAGTTAACCGTTTAAACCAAATATTACTCCAGCTTCAGTGCCTTCAGCAACTTATTCAACTTCAATAAATCCTCGGGTGTATCAATGGCAACAGTTTCTAGATCAGTAACTTTTGTCTGAATGTAAAAGCCGTTTTCAATCCAGCGCAGCTGCTCTAAACTTTCGGCAATTTCTAATGAAGATGGAGCCAGTTTAGTAATGGCTTTTAGTGCTTCTGTTCTATAGCCATAAATGCCAATGTGTTTGTAAAACTGATGCTTTTCTGCCCAAACACCCGGCTCGCCATTTCTGATAAAAGGAATAGGGCTACGGCTAAAGTACATCGCCCTGCCATTTACATCAATTACCACTTTGGGGCTGTTTGGGTTGTAAATACTTTCCTGACTTTGTATTGGTTTAATTAAGGTTGCCAACTCTACTTTTTCTTCGGTAAAGCAGCTGGCCAGTAAATCAATTTGTGCAGGTTCTATAAAAGGTTCATCGCCCTGAATGTTGATTACAATATCAAACCCGGGTAATTGCTCACTTACTTCTGCGCATCTATCGGTTCCGCTTTGATGGTGCGCTGCTGTGAATACAAATTCACCACCAAATCTTTTTACTTCATCGGCAATCCGTTCATCATCGGTAGCAATAACCACTTTCGATAAACTTTCAGCTTTTGAAGCCTGTTCATACACCCATTGTATCATCGTTTTTCCGGCAATATCAACCAAAGGTTTTCCCGGAAAGCGGGTAGAGGCGTAACGTGCAGGAATAATTCCGATAATTTTAGACATACTATTTATTTAAGGTTCTTAATAAGATAACTGCACCGAAAATAAGTAACAAAACTACATAAGAAACAGGATGGGCAAAGTTGAGTGTCCAGCCCAGTATTTTATGGCGCTTCGGAACAATTATGCGTGAATCTGATTTATTGAAATAAATGATTCCCCACTTCCAGTTCACTGGGTTTTCGTGCTGAAAATCTTTGCCCATCTTATGTGTTAATTATTTTTAAGCAAAATATTTATTCAGGCTAAAATAAACCGTTAATTTCGGCCTCGATAGATTGAATTACCGTTCCTAAATCTTCAGGGTTATTGGTGAAATCCAATTTGTCCTTATCTAAAATCAATAATTTACCCAGGTTATAACCTTTTATCCAGGCTTCGTATTTTTCGTTCAGTTTAGACAAGTAATCAATTCTGATTCCTGCTTCATATTCGCGACCACGGCGTTGGATATTGTTAACCAAAGTAGGCACCGACGCACGCAGGTAAACCAATAAATCAGGTGGTTTAATAAACGAGGTAATGTTATCAAAAATTGCACGGTAATTGTCGTGATCGCGAGTAGTCATTAGAGCCATATCGTGCAGGTTTTCTGCAAAAATATGGGCGTCTTCGTAAATAGTCCGGTCTTGTATTACGTTGCGTTTGTTAACTTCAATATCTGTAATCTGCTGAAAACGGCTGTTCAGGAAATAAATCTGAAGGTTAAAACTCCAGCGCTTCATGTCGCTATAAAAATCTTCCAGATAAGGATTATTGTCTACAGCTTCATACAAAGCTTCCCATCCGTAATTTTTTGCCAAAAGGCCAGTTAAAGTAGTTTTACCAGCACCAATATTCCCTACAATTGCTATATGCATATGTTCTTGCGTTTTGCGTTCGGCGTTTTGCGGGAGGCGTTGTTTCGCCAAACGCTAAGCGCTTATCGCAATATTAATTAAAAACTTTTAAACCCAATTAAACTACGAACTTCCCTAATGGTTTTTTGTGCGCTTTCGCGAGCTTTTAATGCTCCGTGTTTGGCTACCTGACGTAAATAAGAATCGTCTTTGGCAATGTCCTGTATACGCTCACGCATCGGGGCAGTGGCAATAATCATATCTTCGGCCAGTTGTTTTTTAAAATCACCGTAGCGGATTTGCATTTTGTTGTATAACTCATCGAAATGCTGGTGCGTGTCTGCACTCGAAACCACTTTCATTAAATCGAACAGATTTTGAATAGGTTCTGGCTTTGGCTGGTTTTCTTCAGTCGGGCCGCCATCGCTAACCGCACGCATTACTTTTTTACGGATGGTTTCAGGATCGTCAGATAGGTAAACCGCATTGGCTTCACCTTCCGATTTGCCCATTTTACCCTTGCCATCTAAACCTGGTACTTTAACCAGTTTATCCGAATAGCTAAACGCATAAGGCTCAGGGAAATATTCGGTATTGTACAAGCGGTTAAAACGGTTACCAAATGTACGGGCCATTTCTAAATGTTGCTCCTGGTCTTTACCAACAGGTACTTTGGTGGCTTTATGGATCAAAATATCGGCTGCCATTAAAACCGGGTAGGTTAATAGGCCTGCATTTACGTTATCAGGGTTGGCACGCACTTTATCTTTAAATGAAGTACTGCGCTCCAGTTCGCCCATATAAGCATTCATATTCAGATATAAATAAAGCTCTGCAATTTCAGGTACATCGCTCTGTATATAAATGGTGCTGTTTTCCGGATCTATACCGCTGGCTAAATATTCAACCAGCACATGTTTAATGTTGCCATGCAAATCGGCCGGGGTAGGATGTGTTGTTAAAGAGTGTAAATCGGCAATAAAAAAGTAGCAATTGTAATCATTTTGCATTTGCACAAAGTTTTTTACTGCACCATAATAATTACCTAAATGTAATTTTCCTGTTGAGCGGATGCCACTCACCACTGTTTCTTTCATAATGCCACGAAATTAAAAATAAAATACAAGCATTGTATAACATGTGATCAATTTTATATCAATTTAGGTTCAACAATATAGTGTCTATGTTTTCCACTCCTTATGGTATTGAAAAAATACCGTAAACTAAACTTAAATATGTCAACCTATTTTATATTTTTGGTGCATCTATGATTAAATTTCTTCGTCAGCTGCACCGCGTATGGTTTCTGTTCTGCATCATATTCTTTTTTGCGCTTTTTTATCCTTTTTACTATTTAACTTCCCGCAACGAAAAGTATTATGGCGTATTAAACTTTTTCAGAAAAGCCAACAGTTTTCTATGCAGTTTCTTTGCAGGCGTATTTTTCTCTTATCATTATGAAGAGAAATTAGATAGGAATCAAACTTATATTTATTGTGCCAACCATAGCTCTAATCTCGATATCATGATTTTTTGCATCATGGGGCATGGCAGGTATCATTTTATGGGAAAAGATGAGCTCTTGAATAATCCGGTGCTGGGCATTTTTTTTAAAACAATTGATATAGCTGTAAAGCGCGATAGTAAAATTTCTGCTTTCAGGGCTTTTAAAAAGGCAGGCGAGAATTTAGAAAAAGGAATGAGTCTGATCATTTTTCCCGAAGGAAAGATCGATGATCATTATCCGCCAAAACTTGGTGAATTTAAAAACGGTCCTTTTCGTTTAGCCATCGATAAAAATATCCCACTGGTACCAGTAAGTTTAGCCAATATTTGGCAAATTAACTGGGATGATGGAGCAAAGTATGGAAGTAAGCCGGGAATTTGCGATATTTACGTCCACAAACCCATAAATACTGCTGCAATGAGTGCCGACGATTCGGACGCATTAAAAGAGCAGGTTTACCAATTGATTGATAGTAAATTAGTATAATATGAATTTAGACGCAAAAACCATCCATAAAATAGCCGACCTGGCCAGAATTCATATTGATGAAAAACAAGTGAATGTACTCATTCCGGAAATGAATAAAGTTTTATCATTCATGGAAAAATTAAACGAGTTAGATACCGCTAATGTAAAACCTTTGGTTTATATGAACGAATCGGTTAATGTTTGGCGCGAAGATGTGGTGGAACAGGAAATTACTACTGAAGAGGGTTTAAAAAACGCAGCTAAACATAGCGACGAATTTTTTATGGTACCTAAAATAATCGAGAAATAGCCGTTATTGATATAACCATAGGTATGAATTTAAGCAATGTTTATAATGAAATTTTTAAACTCTTGTAACATACCTGCCATTGCCCTTGTCTAAAAAAGAAAAAACATGGAGAAACCACTCATTACTATAAAGGAAATTGGCCGTAAATATGTTATTGGATCTGAAGTGATTCACGCTTTAAAATCAGTTTCTTTAGATATCAATAAAGGCGAATTTGTAGCACTGATGGGACCATCTGGTTCGGGTAAATCAACCTTGATGAATATTTTAGGCTGTTTAGATACTCCTACAAGCGGCACTTACGTACTAAACGGTACAAACGTGAGCCACATGAGTGATGATGCGCTTGCCGAAGTACGCAACAAGGAGATTGGTTTCGTGTTTCAAACCTTTAACTTATTGCCGCGTTCAACTTCACTTGATAATGTGGCTTTACCTTTAATTTATGCAGGAAGCAGTAAAAAAGATCGTCAGGCTAGGGCTGCCAAAGCTTTAGAAAATGTTGGTTTGGGTAACCGTATGGATCATAAACCTAACGAACTTTCGGGTGGTCAGCGCCAGCGTGTAGCTGTTGCAAGAGCACTCATTAACGATCCCTCTATCATTCTTGCCGATGAGCCAACCGGTAACTTAGATACCAAAACCTCAATCGAAATTATGGGTTTGTTAGAAGAGATTCACAGCAAAGGCAACACCATTATTCTGGTAACGCACGAAGAAGATATTGCCCAACATGCCCATCGGATTGTGCGTATGCGTGACGGATTGATCGAAAACGATTATTTAAACACCGAAGTGAAGAACGTTTCGCCGCGCTTACAGGCTTTAAAAGAGAGTGGCAGCGACTGGGAGAAAATTAACTAAGGTTGATGCTGTAAGGCATAGGGGATAAGGCTTTAAAACCTTAAATCTCCCGCCTTTAACCTTTTCATATGAAAATCTACACTAAAACCGGCGACAAGGGGCAAACATCACTTATTGGTGGTACCCGTGTGCCTAAATTTCATCACCGTATCGAAACCTACGGAACCGTTGATGAACTCAATTCTTACATCGGTTTAATTATGTGCCAGGATATTAATTCGCATTATAAACAGTTGTTAAAAGAGATTCAGGATCGTTTATTTACAGTAGGTGCATCATTAGCGGCCGACCCTGAGAAATCGAAAATGAAAATCCCTGATTTACATGATACAGATATTGTACTGCTCGAAAATGAGATGGATGAGATGAATGAAGCCTTGCCAGCTTTAAAACACTTTGTATTACCTGGAGGAAATACTGTCGTTTCTTACTGCCATCTGGCCAGATGTGTATGCAGAAGGGCAGAACGGCTTACAGTGGAGCTTGCAGAAAATAGCTTTGTAGATGAGCACGTAACGATTTATCTGAACCGTTTAAGTGATTATTTGTTTGTTTTGGCACGAAAACTGACGATGGATTTCAAGGCGGAAGAAAATATTTGGATCCCGCGGGTTTAATAGTTGAAAAATAAGTTTGTTTTGCTCAAAAATTTTAATATACTTTGCGCATAATAAAGGAATACGAATTTAATTGAATTGATGATATGTATTGGACATTAGAATTAGCATCGCACCTGGAAGACGCACCATGGCCTGCAACTAAAGATGAATTAATTGATTACGGTATCCGCTCTGGTGCCCCGGTAGAAGTTATTGAAAACTTACAGGCATTAGAAGATGATGGCGAGCCTTATGAAACTATTGAGGAGATCTGGCCAGATTATCCAACTAAAGAAGATTTCTTCTTTAACGAGGACGAATACTAAGAATAAGATAAGGAACCTTCCGGTATAAACGGGAGGTTTTTTTATGCCCTTCTCATACTTAAGAACAGCTTCTTTCTTCTCCCTCTAATTTCATGGAATACGCTGATTAAACTGTTTATTGTATCTGCGTTTATCACCTTAAATCTGCGGGAGAATAATTAAGGTTTGTTTCCCACTGACTTCGCGATGTGTGCAGGTAAAAGCCATTAATTTAATTTGTCTTGATTCTATTAAATTTGTGGGTAAATATCTACCATACTAATAAATATTTACAATTTTTAAACAAAAGCGAAAAATCAGGTGTTAATACTGCAATAATTTACATTACTAAAAAATTAACACTATGGGAAATTTATTGTATTTAGTCGCAGTAGTATTGGTAATACTTTGGGTCATCGGATTTATATTTCACGGCTTCGGCGATGTTGGTGGTATAATCCACGTTTTATTGGTTATCGCAGTTATTGCAATCCTGCTTAAAATTATTGGTAGGGCCACGTAAAATATATCAGTTGGATATACTCTGTTTTTAAGCCTGAGCTAAAAATAGAAAGATAAGAGGAGTTTCATTTTTATGAAGCTCCTTTTTTATTGTTATGGTTTTAACAATAGTTCCGCTAGTTCGAGATCGATCGGGTAGGTGATTTTAATATTACTTCGTTCTCCTTCAATAATATTAATGTTGTGGCCAATGGATTCTACCACACTGGCATCATCGGTAAAATTACTATCGAATTCTTGATTATATGCCTCTTTAAGTACTTTAAGGTTAAATGTTTGAGGTGTTTGTACCAGATAGATTTCATCGCGCTTTAGTGCCGATGTTTTTTCGTTTCTGAACAAACGTACACTATCACTCGATTGTACTGCAGCAATAATATTGCCTTGTTGTGCGGCTGCCCGGTAGCAATTGTCAATCAGTGTTTTCGAAACCAATGGACGTACGGCATCGTGTATGGCTACAACACTTTCTTCTTCTTGAATGGTGTATACTGCGTTTTTAACCGAATGGAAACGCTCTGTGCCACCATCAATAACCTGATGTGGAATGCGAAAATTAAATTCATCGCATAACCTGCGCCAGTAACCTTGCTGATCTTTATTTAAAACCAATAAAATTTTAGGTTGGGACTCGCTTTGGGCAAAAGCTTTTATGGTATGCATTAAAACCGGGAGGTCTTTGAGCAATAAAAATTGTTTTGGGGTTTCTGTCTGCATCCGATTGCCAGAACCGCCTGCTACAATTATAGCGTAATTTTTCATGGGAGGAGATATGAGATGATAGATTTGAGATATGAGATCTGATTTAACTCAAATCTCATATCTCATTACTCAAATCTATATGATCAGCATGGCATCGCCGTAGCTATAGAATTTGTATTTTTCTTTAACTGCAACCTCATATGCATTCATTACATTTTCGTAGCCACCAAAAGCACTTACCATCATCAATAAAGTAGATTCTGGTGTGTGGAAATTGGTAATCATCGAGTTTGCAATGCTGAAATCATACGGAGGGAAGATAAACTTACTGGTCCAATCGTTAGCAGCCTTTAAAGTTCTGTTAGCAGAAACAGCCGATTCGATAGCACGCATAGAAGTAGTACCTACAGCACAGATTTTTCTTTTGTTTTCTAAAGCCTTATTTACAATGTTAGCATCTTTTTGCTCGATAATAAACTGCTCAGAATCCATTTTGTGTTTGGTCAGATCTTCAACCTCAACCGTTCTGAAAGTTCCTAAACCAACATGTAAAGTTACTTCAGCAAAATCAACACCTTTAAGTTCAAGGCGTTTCATTAACTCGCGGCTAAAGTGTAAACCTGCGGTAGGAGCTGCAACAGCACCTTCGTGCTTAGCAAAAATAGTTTGGTAACGCTCTTTATCTTCAGCGGTAGCTTTACGTTTAATGTATTTAGGAAGTGGTGTTTCGCCTAAAATTTCAACGTTTTTTCTAAACTCTTCGTCGCTGCCTTCAAATAAAAAACGAATGGTACGGCCACGTGAAGTAGTGTTATCTACCACCTCAGCAACTAACAAATCGTCATCACCAAAGTATAATTTATTGCCTACACGGATTTTACGGGCCGGATCAACCAAAACATCCCATAAACGCAGTTCTTTATTTAATTCACGTAATAAGAAAACTTCGATAGTAGCACCGGTTTTCTCCTTGTTACCGTATAAACGGGCAGGAAAAACTTTGGTGTTATTTAATATCATTACGTCTTTGTCGTCGAAATAACCTAAAACGTCTTTGAAAATTTTATGTTCAATTTTACCGCTGTCTTTGTGTAAAACCATTAGGCGAGCTTCGTCGCGTTCTTCAGCCGGATTATTGGCTACCAATGATTCAGGTAAGTTAAATTTGAATTGTGATAATTTCATTCCTGATGAATTTTTTGAGGTGCAAAAATACGAATTTAATTTTTCTTTTCGGTATTTTATCAAACGCATTTGATTATATTATGTTTTACTTCATTTTAAGTTAAATTATACGGCTTGTAATTGCCTTGTAGCCATAAAAATTAATTAGTTTTGAAGATATGCTGTAACCTTTTAACAGGCTTTGCATCTAACCTCTAATTATGATAATTTTTAGGCTAATAGGCGAGAGTTTCCGTTTTGCATTTGATGCGTTGCGCCAGAATAAATTGCGTACCATGTTATCGCTTTTGGCTATAACCATTGGTATTTTTACCATTATAGCGGTGTTTTCTGCTGTGGATACCTTCAGAGGTAAACTCCAGTCGAGCGTTGATAAACTGGGCTCGAACACTATTTATGTGCAAAAATGGCCCTGGAGCTTTGGCGATAATTATCCCTGGTGGAAATACATGAACCGCCCACAGCCTTCTATGCGTGATTTTGAAGCGTTACGCGAAAGAATTGAAAATGCACAAGGCGTAACCTTCGAAATATCGACTAACGACCGGACCATTAAATACCGGAGCAGTTCTGTTGAAGGAATTTCTGTTTGGGCGGCCTCACATGATTTTAATAAAACGTGGAATTTTGAACTGCAGGATGGTCGTTACTTTACCGAAAATGAGAGTAAAAATGGTTCACCGGTTTGTATTTTAGGTTCTGATATTTCAGACGGCCTTTTTGATGGCGATAGAGCTGTAGGAAAACAGGTTCAGATTTTAGGTAGAAGGTTAACCGTTGTAGGTGTTTTTAAAAAAGAGGGCGAAGATATGCTTGGCACTTCACTTGATAAAAACGTAAATATTCCCATTAATTTTGCCAAGGGTGTACTGGATATTCAGAGCGAACGTTACGGACCGCAAATCACTGTACGTGGCAACGATAATGTAAGTTTAGAAGAAGTAGAAAGCGAGCTTAAAGGCTTAATGCGCTCTATTCACCGCATAAGGCCTGGACAGGAAGAAGATTTTGCGCTGAATAAAACCACCATTTTATCGAACCAGCTAGACTCGATGTTTAAAATGGTAAATATTGCCGGATGGGTTATTGGTGGCTTCTCTATTTTGGTAGGTGGTTTCAGTATTGCCAATATTATGTTCGTTTCGGTTAAGGAACGGACCAATATTATCGGGATTCAAAAATCGTTGGGCGCTAAAAATTATTTCATATTGCTACAGTTTATATTTGAATCTATTTCCCTTTGTATTTTGGGTGGGTTGCTCGGGCTGTTACTCGTGTATCTGTTTGCGCTTGGGATTGGGGCTGCAACAGATTTCCATATCATATTGGGCTTGAATAATATTGCTTTAGGAATCGGGATCTCGATTATTATCGGTACAATTTCCGGATTCTGGCCAGCATATTCGGCTTCGAGATTAGACCCGGTAGAAGCGATTAGAAGTTAGTTTAGTCGCCAGTTTGCAGGGTGGAGTGCTATGTAGCTGCCTCAGTTAATAAACCTTATTGAAGTGGATAGCCCGCAAAGCCGGTTTTTCACCGGGTGCGGACTAGTAACGGAAAGAAGGACCAATGTTACCATGAAATACTGGCTTTCATTTTCAAAATATAAAAGATACAGTTTGGTTGTCGGTGTGATACCAAGTACCGGATAAAAATATAAACCCCTCGTTAAACTGAATTAACGAGGGGTTTGTTGTTATATAGTTAACTGGAAATTGCTAACTGTTAATTGATTAGGATAGTTTGCCTAAAGCTTCTTTAATTCTTCTTAATGCTTCAACCAGGCTCTCATCTGATGCTGCATAAGATAAGCGGATATAGTTGTTGTTACCAAACGAATCGCCGCCTACAGTTGCTACGTGACCTACATTTAGTAAATATAAAGCTAAGTCAGCCGAATCTTTAATTACATTCCCGTCAGCGTCTTTTTTGCCGAAGAACGAGCTGATTTCAGGGAAGAAATAAAAAGCACCATCAGGAAGGTTTGTTTTTACACCAGGAATTTCGTTTAACAAGTTATAAACCAGTTCTCTTCTGCGTAAAAAGGCTTCTTTCATTACTAAAACGCTTTCTAAGCCTTGTTCGTAAGCCACAATACCTGCGCGTTGTGCAATAGAGCAAGTACCCGATGTGGTTTGTCCTTGTAATTTATCGTTTGCAGCAGCAATTTCTTTGTTTGCAGCAATGTACCCTAATCTCCAGCCAGTCATTGCAAATGCTTTAGAGAAACCGTTTACAATAATTACACGGTCTTTAATGCTATCGAACTGAGCAATTGATTCGTGTTTATCTACAAAATTGATGTGCTCGTAAATCTCATCAGAAAGGATGTAAATATTAGGGTGTTTTTCGAAAACCGCCACTAAAGCTGCCAATTCTTCTTTGCTGTAAACCGAACCAGTTGGGTTACATGGCGAAGAGAACATAAACAGTTTACTTTTTGGGGTAATTGCCGCTTCTAACTGTGCAGGTGTAATTTTGAAATTGCTTTCAATGTCCGTATCAATAAAAACTGATTTACCCTCGGCAAGCGTAACCATTTCTGAGTAAGAAACCCAATAAGGAGTAGGGATAATTACTTCATCATCAGGATCAATTAAGGTTAAAATTACGTTCGATAACGATTGTTTGGCACCTGTTGAAACCACGATCTGAGAAATATCGTAATCTAGATTATTTTCTGTTTTAAGTTTATTTACGATCGCCTGGCGCAACTCAGGATATCCCGGAACCGGCGAGTAGCGTGTATAATTTTCATCTAATGCTTTTTTTGCAGCATTTTTTACATGGTCTGGCGTGTTAAAATCGGGTTCGCCAACACTTAAACTGATTATATTAATGCCCTTTGACGCTAGTTCGCGGCCAAGTTTGGTCATTTTAAGGGTTGCAGATTCTGACAGGCTGTTGATTCTTTTCGATAAGGTGCTCATGGTTAATTACTTTGAGCGCAAATATATAAACCAAATATTATTCTGCACTAAAAAACAGATATTTTTCTCATTTAATTTATTCGATAAGCGTATTTTTGTACAAAAAAGCACTGTGTCGGTAAAGAAAAAAGCAATTATACTATCGTTGGTGGTGAGCATTTTATTGATGCTGGCCAAGTTTGCAGCTTATTTTATTACAGGTTCTAACTCGATTTTAACTGATGCAGCCGAGAGTATTGTAAACGTAATTGCCGGAAGCTTTGCTTTTTACAGTATTTATCTCAGTACACAGCCTCGCGATGAAAACCATCCCTATGGACATGGTAAAGTAGAGTTTTTCTCTGCATTTGTAGAGGGAATCCTGATCCTGATTGCCGGCGTTATCATTATCTTTAAATCGTCTTACAACCTTATTTACCCTCATTCAGTAGGACAGTTATTAGAAGGAACGCTGATTATCGGTATTACCGGCCTGGTTAATATGATTGTTGGTTTATACCTCATTAATGTGGGTAAAGATCAGCATTCTATTACACTACAGGCTGATGGTAGACATTTGTTAACCGATACTTACACCAGTGCGGCTATTGTAGTAGGATTGATTCTGATCCAGCTAACAAATATTATTTGGCTGGATAGTTTGCTTTCTGTTTTGGTAGGTTTTTATATTGTTTACTCGGGTTATAAACTTACGCGTGGTTCGGTTGGTGGTTTAATGGATGAAAGTGATTTTACCTTGGTAGAAGAAGTGGTAGAAGTATTGCAGAAAAATCGTCATAATCCCTGGATAGATGTGCACAACCTGCGTACGCAACAGTATGGCCCTGAATTTCATATCGATTGCCATGTAACTTTACCTTATTATTTCGATTTAAATAAAGTACACCGCGAAATTTCGCAGATTGATGAACTCATCAATTCAAACGGTGTACGCAAGGCCGAGCTTTTTATTCATGCCGACCCTTGTTTGCCCGAATGTTGCCACTACTGCCACATGAGCGAGTGCCCGGTACGATCGGAAGCATTTAGAAAAGAAATTGTTTGGACACCTGAAATTGTAATTAAAAATAAAAAGCATTTCGAAAATGAGCTACTTTAATGTCCGCGTATACGGGCTCTTAATTAACCACAATAACGAGGTTTTGGTAAGTGATGAAGAAGAATATGGCTTCCGTTTCAGTAAATTCCCGGGTGGTGGCTTAGAATTAGGCGAAGGTTTGATAGATGGATTGAAGCGTGAATTTGTAGAAGAATGCGAAGCTGAAATTGATGTGCTATCTCATTTTTACACTACTGATTTTTATGAAAAATCATCGTTTAACGATAGTCAGGTAATTAGTGTATATTATCTGGTTAAGGAAAAAGCTCCCTTAAAATTAGCTTTTAAAGCTGAAATTTACGATTTCGACGGGGAAGGTGAAATTCTTCAGGCTTTTAGGTGGGTTAAGATTGAGAATTTAGCCATCGATGAAATTACCTTTAAAACAGATAAAACCGTGGCACAGCTTTTAAAAGATCAATATTCTGTAAATCATTAATTATTATGTCAGATACTTCTCCAGATACTAACTTAAATTTAGCCGAACGCGATAAAAAAGTAATCTGGCATCCTTATACCCAAATGAAAAATGCTTTACCCCACATTCCGATTGTGAAGGGAGAGGGTGTTTATGTTTTCGACGAAAACGGTAAAAAGTATATCGATGCAGTTTCTTCGTGGTGGGTAAATATCCATGGCCATGCGCACCCTTACATTGCACAAAAGGTGGCTGAGCAACTCAATGTACTCGAACATGTAATTTTTGCGGGCTTTACCCACGAACCGGCTGTTTTGCTGGCTGAGAGGCTTTTGCCTATTTTGCCGGGTAAGCAAGATAAGGTCTTTTATACCGATAATGGTTCTACAGCAGTAGAAGTAGCGCTTAAAATGTGCCTGCAATACTGGGATAATAAAGGTAAACCTAAAACCAGGATTCTGGCCTTTAAAAATGCTTACCACGGCGATACCTTTGGTGCCATGTCTGTTAGTGGACGCAGCATTTTTACGGATGCTTTTAACAGTTTGTTGTTTGATGTCGATTTTATCGACTTACCCAACGAAGACAATATCTCAGATCTCACAGCTTACATTTCTAATCTTACAGATACCGCTTGTTTTATTTTTGAACCACTAATTTTAGGTTCGGGTGGTATGTTGATGTATGAAGCAAAATACCTTGATGAACTGGTTACAGCTTGTAGAAAGGCCGGTATTTTAATTATCGCCGACGAGGTAATGACTGGATTTGGCCGGACAGGCACGTATTTTGCCTGCGAAAAACTGAACCAGAAACCTGATATTATTTGTTTAAGTAAAGGTTTAACCGGAGGTACTATGCCTTTAGGAATCACTACCTGTACCGATGAAATATTTGATGCCTTTTTAAGCGAGGATAAATTAAAGACACTTTACCACGGACATTCATTTACAGCAAACCCAATAGCTTGCGTAGCTTCGCTGGCCAGTTTAGATATTTTACTGAAGGAAGAAACCCTGGCTAATATTAAGCGGGTAGAGGCTAAACATGCTGTGTTTTTACAGGAAATAAAAGCACATGCTAAGGTAAAAGCGGTAAGGCAAACAGGTACTATTATTGCCATAGAATGGGAAACAGGTGACGAAACTTCTTATTTAAGTAACCTGCGCAACTTACTGTACGCTTACTTTTTAGACAAAGGAATTATTTTAAGGCCTCTGGGCAATATCATTTACATTTTGCCGCCTTATGTGATCAGCGATGTTGACCTAGATTATATTTATGACGCTATAAAGCAAGCTTTAGCAGAAATTTAACGATTATACCGAGCGTATTAATTATGCCCGGTATAATTTGAGGATTAGCTAAGCCGCTGACTCAAGGTAATTTTTAAGCGCGTCGTTAACAAAGTAGTTCCAGCCACCATTGAAGCTTGTTTTTGCGAAATCAGATCCTGCTGAAGCAAAACTTTCAATGCCAGTGTGGGTTAGTTTTAGCAAGGTTTTGTCGCCTTTTTCAAATAACTCCCAGCTTACCAGCGAGTTTCCCGGGTAGCCATCATAATGCCAGCTGTAAACAAGTTTTTTGCCTTCAATAATTTCGGTTATTTCGCACAGATGCAGGTATTGAGGTCCATCATCCGGTCCGCCTGTAAACTCGAATTTAAAACCAACTTCGGGTTTAAAATCTGCTAACTGGAAGTACCATTGTTTAATTTCATTGTTATCCGTTAAAGCTTTCCATACTTTGCTGATAGGGGCATTGTATACCCGTTCTACAATAACTGGTTCGTTTTTCATTTTTATAGGGTTTTAGTTTCTAATTTTTATTCCTGTTCAGGTTGTTGGTCTTTTGATAGGTGTACCGCTAATGCATCTAATTTATTGGTCCAGAAGGTGCGGTACTGCTCTAACCATTGTGCTACCTCTGCCAGTTTTTGAAACTGGATATAACAATATCTATCCCGGCCTTGCTGTTTCATTTCAATTAAACCACATTCCGTAAGCACTTTTATATGCTGCGAAATAGCAGGTCTGCTCATCTCGAAATTTTCGGCAATGGCATTCAGGTTTAGTGTTTTATGGGCAATGAGGTTAATAATTTCTCTTCGTGTTGGATCGGCAATGGCTTGAAATACATCTCTTCTCATATTTATGTAAGTAATTGCTTACGAATATAAGTGTAAGTAATCACTTACGCAAATTTTTATACTACTTTTTAGTATTAATCTGTTTCTGTATGTCGAAAATTAGTCTCTTTTGTGCTTCACCGCTAGTTTTGGCGGTGCCACGTTGCAATAGGAAAGGGTAAGTGCATCAGTAACCATTTCATCAGGAAGATCAGTTATTTCGAAAGTGGTCCAACCTTGCTTGCCCCAAGCTCCGGTTGCGGGCCTTATTTTATCGGGCTTGTAATCGCAGAAAATGGATTGGTCAATTGCTGACAGCTTAAATGTAGCCCGGTTATACTGAAGATCTAAGGTGGCAAATATTTTTTTGTTTACCCGGAAAGAAGTTTTCTCAAAATGGGGCATTTCAACAACTTCTTCGAATGAAAGGCAATGCACGCAAAAAGTTGAAGTGTTCATAAAGGTAGGTTTACATCAACTACAATTTATACATTTTTTGCGGGTATTGTGCTGCGTGTGTTAAAATCAGGTTCAAAATATAACTGTTGGATGGATAGATGGACAAGTCATTTTTAATTGGTGCTAATCCATCCGAGAGGTATTTGGTATCGGTAAAATAGCCCATGCCGTAAAACTGGCCTTTCTCTACTACCAGGCAGCTAAATTCGTTGACATCCCGGCCTTCATCAACCAGTGCAAAACTAGGCTGTTGTTTTTGTATATCTGCCAGTGCCGCGTTTAATTTTTTGTTGTAAACCGTAACGGTTTCTATGCCACTGCAGGCCCCAAAACATTGTCCGTTTTCGTGTGCATAACATTTGGTTGCTGTTTTTTGTAGGTAACAGAGCCTGGCGCAAAGCTGGTATTTATCAACCATCTGGTTTAAAAAGCTATAACCTTCCAGCAGATTATTAAAGCTCTGAAATGCACGGTTGTTTTTTTTATGTTTATCGATCGCCAGGCGCAGGTAACCGTTTTGATCTTCGAATACGTACAGGTCGTACTTATGTTCGTAGCGTTTCATGGCGCGGTTATTCTCGGGCCAAAGGCGTTTAATTTCATTAGCCTCTAAAATTAAGGCCATTAACTCGGTACCACATACCACAAAATCGACATGGTGTATGGTGCGCAGAAAATCCTGGCGCTGGCGATTTGCGTTATTGCCGGTAAAATGGCTGGTGACCCTTTTTTTAAGGTTTTTCGCCTTACCAACGTAAACAATTTTTCCCTTACTATCTTTAAAATAATAAACACCGGGTTGATTAGGTAACCTTAAAATCGAAGCTTTATCTAAATGGGGCGGTAGCGCCTGTTCTTTCGAGGTCTTTTTAAGCATTTCTGCAATAATTCCCTTGTCATCATTCGCCAACAGCAGATTAAAAAGAATACTGGTTGCATCGGCATCGCCGGCAGCCCTGTGCCTGTTGTATATGGGAATTTCAAGTGCTGTACAAAGCTTGCCTAAGCTGTAAGAGCCCTTGCCCGGAATTAATTTTCTACTGAGCCTAACTGTGCACAGTTTAGTACATTGTAAATCATAGCCCGCTGTCGCTAAATGGTGTTTTAAGAACGAATAGTCGAAATTGACATTGTGTGCTACGAAAATCTTATCGTGTAACAACTGGTAAATTTGTAAGGCCACATCTTCAAAAACAGGGGCATCTTTCAGCATGGCATCATCAATGCCTGTAAGCGCAGTAATGTGAGCCGGAATAGCTATGCCGGGGTTAATCAATGTGGTATAAGATTCTACCATTTCATTACCATCGTGAATGTTAATGGCAACTTCGGTAATGCCATTTGCTGAGGCATGACCACCAGTGGTTTCTATATCTACAACTGCGTACAACATGAAATGTATTTTGATTACAAATCTATACTAAAATAATTAGTATAAAAATAATTTTGATTATTTCTTTAGCATAAAAAAAGCGGTTACCTATTTAATGTAACCGCTGCTGTATTTTGTATGTGGGGGCAATTATAGTTTGTTAAGTAATTTGCTCAAATTAGGTTTAATACCCACAGTAATTGGGAGGGTGTTAAAAGTTCGGTTCTGTATTTTACCAAAACCGTACATATAGCTGGTTTCTACAAATAAATTGGCGCCGCCCAGATTGTACTCAATGCCGGCACCAGCTTCGGCAATGCCTAAACCATTTGATTTATTAGATTGTGTAACTTGCAGTGTGGTTGTGTTAACGCCAGCCTGAGGGGTAAGGATAATTCCTCCTCCGGCACCTGCAAAGCCATAAAACGCCCATTTATCTACGATTTTACGGTACCCCAATGCCACATTTAAAAGGTAAGTAGTAGATCTCCCTTTTTGCAAAGTGTAGGTATAGCCAGCATCTGGGGTAATCTGATTGAAAGTAAAAGCGTGCAAACTCACTTTAGGGTAGAGGAATAAACCACCATCGCCCAGGCCTAAATTTAGTCCTAACGAAGTAGAAAATTTAGGTTTAAAATAATCAGAAGTTTCACCCATTGGGAAAGCCATTCCGATGCCACTCATCGAATATAGTTTATCGGGTCTGTTTTGTGCTTTTACTTGCGTAGAGACTGTAGCGGATAGTAAAAAGCCTGCAATTAATAATCTTAAATTCATATGTGGTTTTTTAGTTTTCGGTCAGTGTGCCTACTTTTTGTAATAAACTGCTTATTGTGAAAGGCTTGCGTAAATAATCGTCGGGATGGTAGCTTTGCGATACCACATAACTTTCATCGAACCTGGCTGAGGTAAGCATAACCGGTATGTTATTGCTTTCGGCGTTTAATCTTAACTCTTTGAATACGGCACGCCCATCCATTCCGTTCAACATAATGTCCAGAATAATCAGGTCAGGGTTGAAATCCCTAACGGCCTTAAATATAAACCGTGGAGATAAGAGCGGATAAACTTTATAATTTTCGGTTTCTAATACCTCTTGCACAACCTCTAATACATCTGGATCATCATCCACAACCAATACTTTTTTCAAAACAGATAATCAATAAATTATTAAATAGACTATCCTAATACAAAATTCGTAAGGTAATGTTTTAAAGAAAATAAAAAGTGGGAAAGAGAGGCGTACAGAAATTTAGATAATTATGGGGTGTCTTGCTTCGGAGTTTCTCCAGGGTGATTGCTTTTTACAAAGCCTGCAAACTGCTCTTTATAAGCATCAAAAATGGTATATGCAGTTTCGTTAGATAACAATACGCTATTACCTAATACGCTTTTAATGTGTTGTTTGGCAATAATAACTGTTGGGCTGATCTGAATAAATGCCGAATGCTTTTTGAGCATGTTAAGCATTTTGGTGAAGTTTGATCTTGAACTTAAAAAGGTATTAATTGTGGTTTTAAACTGAACATCGTGATCAAAATCTTCTACTGCAATCAATTCATTGAGGTCAATTCTAACAAGGTTGCCGTCATCACCCTGTAATGGGAGGTAAAAAAAATTCTCTTCAAAAATAGAGAAGGAGTTAACTGCTTTTTTGCCCGTTGGATATAAATTATTGATGGTTTTGGTGAAATGTAAAATAGAGTAAGGTTTTAGCAGGTAAGCATCTGCTTCTACTTTAAAGGCATCAATCGCATAACGGGCATGGGCTGTGGTAAAAACAAGGTGTTTCGTTTTTTGCCTAAGCAAACCAGCCAGTTCAATACCGGATAGGGAAGGCATTTCTACATCGAGGAAAATAATATCAACAGGGTTTGATGCAGAAATCTCTGCCAAAGCCTGGATGGGTTCTGTAAAAGTTTGGATAAGTTTCAAATCAGGAAGCTTATCCATATAAGCTATCAGATTCTCCAACGAATGGGGGTCATCATCGATAGCGATACAACTTATTGACATTTTTAATAGGTTTAGATGCTGCAAATTACAATTTCAGTCATTAAAATGGAAAAAATTAACAATCCTATCTTATTTTTATGTATTCAGCAAGGAAAATTAACTTTTCTTTTAAAATTGTACCGAAATCCACAATTTTCAAGTAAAAATACTAAAGCTGGTTATCTTTTCGGATTATGATCGATAATGTTACTCTAAAATAGTGATCAGCTCCTGTGGCATATTCAAAGGCTGCATCGTTACCGTAGGTGTAATTAAGGCGCTTTTTAATGTTTTCCAAACCTGAATGTAGGCCCGAGTTATCTTTAACTTCTTTAATGAGGTTGGCAGTTTCAATAATTAGCTTTCCCTGGCCTAATTTTATACTTATTTCAGCTGGCGATGCTTCCTTTAACAGGTCGCCATGTTTAAACATGTTTTCAGCCAGGGTAATCACTACCATGGGAATAATTTTAATCCCCCTTATTTCATCATCGTACCAAAAACGTAAACCAATCCCATGGTTTTGGCGCAACTGGTGTAGGTTGATCAGGTTTTCCACCTGGTTAATTTCTTCGGTAAGCAGTACAAAATCCTTGTCCTTGTTGTTGTCAACCGAATAACGCATCATTTCGGAAAGCGACAGAATAGTTTCGGCAGCAACGGGCGATGATTCGCGGGCATTCTGATAAATAAAATCTAAAGTATTAAACAACAGATGCGGCTGTATTTGGGCCTTTAAAAAAGCATTTTCTGATTTTGCCAGCTGAATGAGATTATTTAGTCGCTGTTTTTCTAACTCCTCCGTCTTTTTGCGCTCTTTAATATAACGGATTAAAAAATAATAACCGGTAGAAAAGCACATGAAATAAACACATCGGTATAACGGTGCAGAGAAATATACCAGGTCGAGCGTAATTCTTCTCGATCCGGTGTAGTTGGTATAGTGGATAATAATATAATCAAGACAGATTGAAATACTGAAATAGGCAATAATTTCAGCTACCAGTAATAAAGGTAACTTCCAGGCAGTTTGCTTGGGCTTGCTAAGGCCCAGGGCTAATATCAGATGTGCATGTACATAAAACGTGGTAATATTGAGCGTATAGTATAAAACATAGGGAGCTAAACGGCCAAATTTTCCATTAATTAAGCCCACAATTATGGCTTCGTAAAAGATAAAGACAAGCCAGATAATAATATGGAGTTTTTTACTGATGATCCAGCTTAAAACAGGCCACTTTTTTTCGTTTTGTTTTGTTAGTCTCATTTGGTAAACGACTTGTAAATTGGGGAACGGCAAATATATCACCATCCAAAAAAAGCCCGAAGCTTATTGGTTAGTGATACGAAAATAACAAAAATTTAACGTTAAGAGCGGTTAGTTTTAATGGTTTTTTCCTTAATGTAGTCTTGGATACTGTCGCGGTAGTTGCTGCCAATGTTAATTGTCAGGTTATTAATCATCTTCAGCGTATGGCCTTCAACCTTTTCAATGTAGTTTTTTGCAATAATAAACGAACGGTGTGCCTGTGCAAAGTTGGCATAATTAAGGAGGATCACTTTAATTTCGGACAAGGCAATATATGCGACTATGGTTTCATTTAATGTAAAAATTCTGACATAATTCTGAAGACTTTCGACTGCAACTATATCCAGATATCTCACTTTTATGAGGTTATTGTTGTCATTTTTGTTTCTTACAAAGAAATAATCATCGTCTTGCTTAAGGCTTACGTGTGGGGCAGTTGGCCTTTTTGGAAAAAGCATATTGATGGTTTCGGCAAAGCGCGCAAAGGTATAAGGCTTTAAGAGGTAGGCACTGGCGTACATTTCAAAAGCCTCGTATGCGTATTTAGAATGCGACGTGGTGAAAATCAGTTTGTCGGTTTTGTGCCTGATCACCTTGGAAAGTTCCAGTCCCGAAATAAGTGGCATATCAACATCCATAAAGATAATGTCGACTGCTTCACCAGCTGTAATTTCATTTAAAGCCAGCAATGGGTCTGTGTACGATTTGATTAACTGGATATTAGCCAGTGCATCGATATACGAAATTATACCGTTAACGGCATAAATATCGTCATCGATTACGATACATGTTAGTTTCATTAAGTGCGTGTGTGTTAGTAGAGCTAAATTAAGCATGCTTTTTAATTATAGAAATTAATTTTGGGAGCGTAACCTTTTTTAACACTTTTTGTAATAAATATGATACACTTTGTTATGTGAATCAAAATTGCGGATTTATGCTGCGTAGTCTTCACGTTTTTGGTATTGTAAAACACACAGGAGTGTGATTTAATTCGTTGTAAAACAATATATTATATTTTGAATCGTAATAATTAATAGATATATTTAATTAGCGAATTTTCATCCCCGGAATTACCTAAATACAAAATCTCATGAAAAACAAAATCCGTACAACCAACAGGTTGAATGTATCAATTACCAAAAAGGTTATTGAATTGCAAGAAAGAGGTTACGATTGTGATTTCTTGTTATTGGCAAATAATAACCTGCTTTGCATGCAAACTAATTTTAAGTATCCTTTAAGTGCTGTATCTATTAAACAAATGGAACATGGATACGACTTGTTTAGCCATTCGTATAAACACGTACACACAATAGAAACTGGTAATGGCGAAAAAGGAGTTTTGCTTACCGAAGAAGCCTTTAAATAAGCGCCTGCTTAATATTTATTGTTTAGGTTTCAATTAACTTTCCGCTCTTTTTTCCTGGTTTAAATTTTAATGGATATTGATTTATCCTATAGCTTCAGCCTGTGCTAAAAAAATAAATAAGGATCTGACTTTTGTTTAAGTTTTAAGCGATATATTTGAACAAAATAATGACTTATTCTATTTCAGATCTGGAACAACTTTCGGGTATCTATGCGCACACCATAAGAATTTGGGAGCGGCGCTATGGTGCTTTAAGCCCTGCGCGTTCGCAGGGGAATACCCGGTTGTACGACGATAATGAGTTAAGGAGGCTGCTGAATATTGTAAGTTTAATTAAAAGTGGACTAAAGATTTCAAAAATCTGCTTGCTTTCTGATAGGGAAATGAACCGGCTGCTCGATCAGGAATTTAATCCGGTGTCTGATGATGCCCACAGCGAATATTGTATTTCTCAGTTGGTGAAACATGGTATTGCTTTCGATGAATATTCTTTTCATCGCCTGTTAGATGAAAGTATTGATTGCTTAGGATTATCAACCTGCTACCGTAAGGTTATTTATCCCTTGCTGGTACGTCTCGGTTTAATGTGGCGTAAAGACGATATTTGTCCCGCACATGAACATTTTTTAGCAAACATTATCCGTCAGAAAATATTTACCCATATTAATAATTTAGCTGTTCAGAAAATGACGGGCCAAAAGTGGCTGCTTTTTTTACCAGAGTATGAAGATCACGATATCGGTCTGCTTTTTGCTAGCTACATATTGCGGATTTACCAGCAACAAGTTATTTTCTTAGGCAGTAAAGTACCCTTAAATGCTATTGCTAAGGTTTACCATACTTTAAATGTTGATCATGTATTGCTTTTTATGGTGAAAACGCAGCCAACTGTAAAAGCCCAGCAATACATCAATCAGTTATCGGCTATATGTACTTCAGCCCAGATTCACCTGGCTGGAAATAATCAGGTAATTGATGAATTAAAAAATATTGACCACATCAACCGCTTTAGAACGCTTGATGAATTTGAACTATCTATCCAATCCCCAGTATTAAATGAAAGAAATTTTTGATCAGCTATCTGCCGATTGCAGCCGGCTAACTACCAAAAGATATAGTACGAGTTTTTCTTTCGGCATTTATATGCTTGGTAGGGATCTGCGTTTGCCTGTTTATGCCATTTACGGTTTTGTACGTTTGGCTGACGAAATAGTAGACAGTTTTCATCATTACGACAAAAAAAAACTGCTCGAGAAATTTAAACATGATACTTTTGAAGCAATTAACCTGGGAATTAGCTTAAATCCAATTTTAAATTCATTTCAAAAAATTGTTAATCAATATACCATAGATCACGAACTGATCGTTCTCTTTCTGAAGAGCATGGAGATGGATCTTTCGGAAACCAAATATACTGCGGCATTGTATAACGAATATATTTTAGGCTCTGCCGAAGTGGTGGGTTTAATGTGCCTCAAAGTATTTACCAATGGCCATAGTGCCGATTATGAAAGATTAAAGCCTTATGCAATGAAACTAGGTTCAGCATTTCAGAAAGTGAATTTTCTGCGTGATGTAAAGGCTGATCATCAGGGTTTAAAGCGTAATTATTTTCCGAATGTGAACCTGGCCGCATTTTGCGATACCCAGAAACAACAGATAGAAACTGAAATAGAAAAAGAATTTGACGCAGCACTTGCAGGTATTAAGCTTTTGCCTCCAAGTTCGCGGAATGGGGTGTATTTAACCTATATCTATTATAAAAAACTTTTTACAAAAATAAAGCGGCTAAGTGCCGAAAAAATCATGACCGAAAGGATTAGGATTTCAAACACGCGAAAAATTGGTTTGATGTTTGATTCAATCATCAGGAATAAGTTAAATGTAATATAAATGGAAGAACATGTTATACTGGTAGATAGTGAGGATGTGCCGAGGGGGCAGATGGAAAAGATGAAGGCGCATGAAGAGGGGGCATTACACCGTGCCTTTTCTGTGTTTATTTTCAATTTTAAACGCGAATTGCTACTACAGCAAAGGGCCAAAAGCAAATATCACTCAGGAGGTTTATGGACCAATACCTGTTGTAGTCACCCGAAAATTGGCGAAAGCAATGTGCATGCGGCCAAAAGAAGACTTAAAGAAGAAATGGGAATGGAATGTGAGATTAGTTATCTTTTTAAATTTACTTACAAGGCTGAATTTGACAACGGCTTAACGGAACACGAGGTAGATCATGTTTTTTTCGGAATGACAGATGAGCAGCCGGTTATCAATCGGGAAGAAGTAGAAGATTTTAAGTATATGGATTTAGTGTCGTTAAAAGAAGATATTAATCTCAATCCTCAGGCTTATAGTCCCTGGTTAAGGATTTGTTTAGATAAAGTTGTAAGGCATGCCTCAACCGCAAGAACAAAAAACGGGCATACAGCCTAAGCCATATACCCGTATCTAAATTAACGCTCTCGAGGACAAATATAGGAGTAGTTTAGAAAATTGCAATAGTTTTAACATTTCTTTTACTTTAAGATTATACTTGAATGCTCAATTGGAGCCTTTTCTTAAAAATAAGCGCTTAACGTTGAGGAGTTTATGTTTTAAGCTGACTAAACTATTTTTTTTAAGATAGTTTTACCTATATATTTAGTTTTTAGTGACTTAACCTAATCGCCGTTTTTTGTTGTTCAGTACAGGTTGGTGATTTTTGAAAAAATAAATTATTTTTCCGGGTTGCATTTTGGTTGAGCAGGAAACATTTTTATTATATTTATGTTAATCAAAATGTATTTAATCGCTAACTGTTATGGAAAGATCAGAAATCATATCTCTACTAGAGGTAATCAATCAACAGGTGAGTTCCTCTATTCTGGGCGGCATGGAAGAAGATTATGAAGAACTGGAAAGCCTGGGCCTAATCAAAATTAACCGCGAATCGGTACAATGGTCGGCGGCGATGACCCCAACAGGGAATGAATACCTTGGTCACGATTAACCTTATCTGGCCTGAAGCACATCTTCTCTCAAAAATAGATCAATAAAATACTCGCCGGAAAGTTTTAAGCATTTCTGGCTGACTAAACTTTGACCAAATAATTGCTTTAATTCTGTTAAATTTGCCGCAAGTTTAGAATGCTACATTCCATAAATAAAATGTCGTTCTATCCGTATTTATGAACGATTTACAACTAAGAACAGTAAATGTAACCAGGTACGTTACGCCATTGCGCGAGGGAGGTTCTATGCCTGCCATTGCCGAGGCCGACGATAACTTTTTATATGTACTGAAATTCCGTGGGGCCGGACAAGGGCCAAGAGCGCTCATTGCTGAATTAATTGGCGGTGAAATTGCTAGGATTTTAGGGCTGCGCGTACCAGAACTTGTATTTGCCAATCTGGACGAAGCTTTTGGCCGTACAGAACCTGATGAAGAAATACAGGATTTGTTAAAAGCGAGCGTTGGGCTAAACCTGGCCTTGCATTACTTATCTGGTGCCATTACCTTCGATCCGACGGTAACCACTGTTGATGCAACCTTAGCCTCGCAAATTGTGTGGCTTGATTGCTTTTTAACCAACATGGATCGCACTTGTAGAAACACCAATATGTTGGTGTGGCATAAAGAACTCTGGTTAATCGATCACGGTGCCTCGCTATATTTTCACCATTCCTGGCAAAATTGGGAAGAACAGGCCATTAAGCCATTCTATTTGGTTAAAGATCATGTACTATTGCCATGGGCAACTGAATTAGAAACCGTAAATGAAACTTTTAAAGCCATACTAACGCCCGAAAAAATTGAAGCAGTGATTGCTTTAATCCCGGATACCTGGCTTGAAGGCGAAACTAATTTTAGCAATACCACCGATCACCGTAAAGCTTACGAGCATTTTTTAACCACCAGGTTATTACATGCCGATACCATTATAAAGGAAGCACAACATGCAAGAGAAGTTCTTATTTGAGTATGCTGTGATCCGCGTGATGCCAAGGGTAGAACGCGAAGAATTTATTAATGTGGGCATTATCCTGTTTTGCGCGAAGCAGAAATTTTTAAAGAGTATTTTTGCTGTAGATGAAGCCCGAATGCTTGCCTTTTCGCCTAAAATTGATTTAGACGAACTGAAAGCCAACCTTTGTGCTTTCGAAAGGATAAGCATTGCCGCAAAAGGATCGGGGCCGATTGGCCAGTACGATCAGGCTTCACGTTTCAGGTGGCTTACCGCTACACGGAGCACGGTTGTGCAATGTTCTAAAGTACACCCCGGACTTTGTACCGATGCGGAAGAAACACTATTGAGGTTACACCAGGAGCTGGTGCTGTAGGCGGAGCGTATAGCGCCTGGCGTTATGCGTATTGGGATCAGTTAACCAATTCAAACAATTAACCGATTAACCAAACATATAGCAATCCAACAATTAATCAATTCATACAATTAATTCAACCCCCTTTGCCAAAAGAATATTTTAAACAACTTCAGCATTTGCTTGATATAGAGCGCGAAGAAGATTTACAATCTTATTTAAAACTTACCGAAAATACTTCTGCGGCCGATAGGAGGGCATTGGGCTTAACCTGGTATCCAATAGCCCTCAGAAATACGGAGATAGGTAGGGGCGATTATCTTACGGTTGAACTTGAACGCACTACACATCAGGATTTTTCTCACCAGTTCAGGTTTGGATCATCTGTGGTGTTGTTTTCTAATCACGATGCTAAAGCGGATCGTATAGAGGGCGTAATTACACATCAGAGCGGTAGCAGGATGAAAATCAGTTTCAGGGAAGACGAACTGCCCGACTGGACGAGAGACGGAAAACTAGGTGTTGATTTGTTGTTTGATAACAACAGTTATGATGAAATGCAGGCTGCACTGAAACAGGCTACCCATTTAGCCGAAAATGAAGCTGAAAATAAACTAATCCGCATTTTAACGCAGGGAGATAAGCCTTCCTTTCGGGGCGAGGAGAAATTTATTATTCCTAACACTTTAAACGAATCGCAGCAGCTAGCGGTTAATAAAATTATTTCGGCCGATCATTTGGCAATAGTACATGGCCCACCGGGTACCGGAAAAACAACCACGCTGGTGCATGCCATCAAATCGCTGGCTAAGCACAGCGATCAAAAGATCTTAGTTGTAGCGCCCAGCAATACCGCAGTAGATTTGCTGACCGAAAAATTAGCTGCCGAAGGATTAAAAGTAATTCGGGTAGGCAATCCGGCAAGGGTATCAGAAAGGTTGCTTGCAGCCACTCTTGATCATCAAATGGCTGGTCACCCGGATATGAAAACCATTAAAGCGCTTAAAAAACAGGCCAGCGAGTACAAAAATATGGCCCATAAATATAAGCGCAGTTTTGGTAAAGCAGAACGCGACCAAAGGAAAGCCTTATTTGATGAAGCCCATAAAATCGGTCGGGAGGTAGAAAAAACAGAACAGTATATTATGGATAATCTGTTTACCAAAGCACAGATTATTACAGCAACTTTGGTGGGCGCAAACCATTATACCGTACGTAACTTAACGTATCAAACCATTGTAATTGACGAAGCCGGACAAGCGCTTGAGCCTGCCTGCTGGATCCCGATTTTAAAGGCACAGAAGGTAATTTTGGCCGGCGACCATTTTCAGCTTTCGCCTACTATAAAATCAAACGAGGCATCGAAGAACGGTTTAGGCAATACCTTGCTCGAAAAAACTGCTGGTCTTCATCCTGAATCGGTTGTGCTCTTAAGCGAGCAATACCGCATGCATAAGGATATTATGGGTTATTCATCGAAAGTGTTTTATAAAGATGCTTTAAAGGCACATCATTCGGTAGCCGACAGGTTGCTTTTTGCCCATGATGCCCCGATTAACTTTATTGATACGGCAGGCTGTAGTTTTGAAGAAAAATTAAACGGAACAAGCACCACGAACCCTGATGAGGCTGCCTTTTTGGTTAAACATTTAACGGATTTGGTTGGTAATTTACAGGCTGGTCATAATGCCGATTCTTTTCCTTCAATCGCTATTGTTTCGCCATATAAACAGCAGGTTCAGATTTTAAAAAACCTGATCGAAGATCACGATGTTTTGGCACCTTATCGTAATCACATTGCCGTAAATACCATAGATAGTTTTCAGGGACAGGAACGCGATGTGGTGTACATTAGTTTAACCAGAAGCAATGCGGATGGGACTATTGGCTTTTTGGCCGATACGCGGCGAATGAATGTGGCGATGACCAGGGCGCGGAAAAAACTGGTGGTAATTGGTGATAGCGCAACCTTATCAAAATCGACGTTTTATGCCGGTTTTATTGAATATGCTGAAAAACTGGATGCTTACCACAGCGCATGGGAATATATGGATCTGTAGGATGAAATAATGATTGAATGTATTTGGTAGTATGTGTATGTTTTCATTCAAAAGCACTTATTCCAGTACGCTGATTTTAAGTTTTACAATTGTTACAATGAAATAATTAAGAACTCAGACTGAAATTATTATTTTTACTAAAACCATCTTAATTCCCTATAAATATATGATCAGCATAACACGGTTTGCAGTATTAAGCTAATTACTGCAGGGATGAGCTACATGTAAAATACATTTCCTGGAATGGTAGAAAATATAAAAATTCTAATTGCAGATGATAGTGAGCTGATGCGGCTCTTAATGAAACGAATTTTTTCTAAATGGCTAAACTCGCCAATTGTTATAGAAAGGGGTAATTTGCCCGATACACTCGAGCTGCTCAGACAGGAAGCCTTTAATTTTGTATTGTTGGATATCAATATGCCCAAAGGAGACAGTTCTCCAATACGGTAAGGGAAATTTTAGATATTCAACCTGATATTAAAGTGTGCATGTTTAGCGGCAATGACAAAACGGTTCTCCAACAAAGTTACATAGAAGCAGGAGCCATTGGTTTTATCCAAAAAGATGAAAACATGGGGTTTGCAGTAGAACAGGTAATTAAAAAGGTTTTTAATTAGGCTTTTTCCAGGTTTTTTTCTTCGTTAATTTTGCCCGATATAGATGCACCAGCAATCAGCAGTTCGTTGGTAATCATTTTGGTATATTCGGTAATTTCCGATTTAAAATCTTTTACTGATGAGCCCGAACGGATTTCCTCGAGCCTTTTTTCCCATTGCCCGGTAAGCTCGGCCTGTGCAATTTGCTTATCCTTCACCACCTCATATACTGCCAGGCCCTTATTGGTTGGTACCAGATTTCGTTTTTCGCGGGTAATGTATTCGCGTGTAATTAAGGTTTCTATAATCGATGCACGCGTTGCAGGAGTGCCTAAGCCACTATCTTTCATGGCATAGCGCAGCTCTTCGTCTTCAATCTCTTTACCGCAGGTTTCGAGGGCTTTCAGCAGTGAAGCTTCATTGTACATCGATTTGGGTTTGGTTTGCTTTTCTAAAAGCGTTTTTTCGTTAATCGGTAAAAGTTCACCAACTGCTACTTTGGGCAGTGCTGCGTTATCTTCGTCCTTTTTATCATCTTCAGGGTCGTTAAATACTGCACGCCATCCAGCCGAACGGATTACTGTTCCGCTGGCAACGAAAGTAACACCCGATTGAATGGTGATTTTGGTTAAATCTTTCAGGCATTCCTGGTGAAAAGCCTCAATCATCCGGCCAACTACCATATCGTACACTGCCTGTTTATCGGGACTAAGTCCGTAAGCTTGCTCGCCTGTAGGTAAAACCGCATGGTGATCGGTTACTTTTTTGGCATTAACACTCCGTTTGTTCAACGCTACGGTTTGTAAAAACTGTGCCTGTTTTCCAAAATCAGGGTGATCGGTAAATTTAGCAATCAAATCTGGCACTCCCGCATATACATCGTCGCCAATATAGCGCGAGCCTGTACGTGGGTAAGAAACGAGCTTGCTCTCGTATAAATTCTGTAAAATGTTAAGGGTTTGATCGGCTGTATAGCCTTTTTTCTTATTGGCTTCCTGTTGCAAACTACTTAAATCATGCAATAGCGGTGGTGGTTCTTTTCGGGGTTTGGCCTCCACTGCAGTAATATTACCTCCGGTAGGGAAACCCGATGCCACATCTTCTACCAGTGCAAATAGTTTTTCAACTTCTTCTTTATCCTTGTAGTTAGTGGTAGATATGGCTTTAAAAACCTGTTCTTCTTTGCTTAACAGGATAGCGATTTGATAATAGGTTTGCGGTACAAAGTTCTTAATCTCCAGATAACGTGCACAAATCATGGCTAGGGTAGGCGTTTGTACCCGGCCCAGCGAAAGTACTGTGCGGTTGCCCGCCGAAATACTTAAGGCCTGCGTGGCATTCATACCAACCAGCCAATCCGATTCAGAGCGGCAGTGGGCTGAATTAAATAAAGTATCGTAGTCGGTTCCGGGTTTTAAATTCCTGAAACCATCTTTTATGGCCTCATCAGTTTGAGAAGAAATCCACAGGCGTTTAAAAGGCTTTTTACACTTTAAAAAATAATAAATGTACCTGAAGATGAGTTCACCTTCACGCCCGGCATCCGTTGCTACAATAATTTCTGTAGCCTCATCAAAAAGTTTTTTAATGGTATCGAGCTGCTTTTTTACGGCAGGATCATCAACAAAGCCATCTTTGGTTTTAATTTTACGGATAGCCAGTTTAAATTTTTGTGGTAGCATGGGCAAATGTTGCTTGCGCCAACCAATAAAACCATAATCTTGCGGAGGTGCTAATTGTAGCAAATGCCCGAACGCCCAGGTAAAAGAATAGCCTTTACCCTCAATATATCCGTCTTTTCTGGTGGTTGCTCCGAAAACTTTGGCAAGCTCACGGCCAACAGATGGCTTTTCTGCAATTACAATCTTCATTAAATAGTCTTATCTTTTCAAACCTCAAATATGCTTAAAATAATGGCAAAGGGCTCAATAAAATTACTCACAATACGCCGCAGGTTGCTGTTAATGTAATGGCCTGGTATGGATTTGGTTAAATGTCAAAGGTTTACAGCCGTTTTTTGGGTGTCAGTTATCTCTATCAAAAAAAAGCGCGTTACAGCTTATAGATTTAATTGAGCAATAATGCTGAAATGATCATTTTACTTTGATTTGTCGCTGCACACTGCAGGGAGGTTTCAAAGTAAAATGGACAATTTAAGCTTATTAAGGCTTTACGCATTGTAAGCAAACAAAAGAGGGGGTATTTGTCAATGTTGTAGATTTAATATGAATGGGATTAACAAATTGCCAGTATTTTACTCTAATTATAAAAACAGATTAAGCCTGAATGGATAAAACTTACGAACTTGAAGGAGAACTGATTAAAGTAGGCCTCGAACCGAAAATTATCAGGGTGTATAGTAATGCTGCTTTATGGCAATACTTAAGTGTTAGGCCAGATATTCGTTTTAACCAACTTGTAGATACTATTAAAGCTGATTATGAAACTGAGTTTGGGCAAATGCTTGCCATTAGTAACCGCTCGTTAATTGTAGAGATTTTGGTACACGTGTATTGCGATTACCTTGGTTTGTCTTTTAACCGTTTGGTAAAGGTAAAGTGGATTCAAAGCCTGGTTAAGAAGCTGTTGAAACGAGCCGAAGTGGTAGATTGCGGCGAGAAGGAGGCGGATAGTAACAGATGGGTATGGGATTTACTCGCTCCATGCACACCTGTTTTCATCAAACTCCTGCCCAAAAATATGAATGCAAAAAATATTAAGCACCATTAATCAACCTGTGCAGCTAAAACGCCTTCCTGGTTTAAGGCTACGCTAGCGGCCAATGTTTCGTTTAAAAAGGAAGAATGGTATAACTGATCGGAGTTATTGATGAACAATACCGTGCGATCGGAGATGTTGTTAATTACCTCATCGGCTAGTTTAGCTGAAACCGCAGGGCAACCCTGACTTCTACCTAAGCGACCAAGTTCATTTATGGTTCGCTGCGAAACATAGTCTGCACCATGTACCACAATTGATCTTTCTCGTGCTTTGTTGTTAAAACCCTGGTCCATGCCATCTAATTTAAGCGAACGACCGTGTTTGCCGTAATAGATTTCGCCGGTAACATAAAACCCCAAACTGCTCTGGTTGGAGCTTACGCTGTTAGAGAAATGTGCTGGCTTATCGCCGCCACTGTTTTGTCCATGTGCCACCCAGGTATTCATAATCAGTTTTTTCTGCGCTAAATCGATAATATACAGTCGCTTTTTGGTGCTTTCCTGATCAAAATCGGCTATGGTTAAAATGGATTTGGCACTTAACAAACCCGAATATTTCATGTTATAGAAACCGGTTAGTGCCTTTTCGAAAACCTGTTCGTTTAATCCGGCAGAATCGAGATGAACGGTATGGTACAGATTGGTAATAAATTGATTGTAGAGGCTATCGGCAGCAATGTTTTTTACCGCCTGTTGTTGTGTTTGTGGAAGCTCCACGGCTTTCCAACTTGTTCCGACAATGCTCATCCCCACTAAAAAAATCGCAGCAATGCCAAGGATTTGTTTCTTCATTCAGTATTGTTTGATAATGAGTTATTTATACGGCTGTTTAGCTAGAATGTTGCCCGGATAGGAGATATGCGGTTTGAAATGGCGGTTGTTTTACACTCTTGTGACTTAAACTGACGTGATATAGCTTTGAGGAATAGGGGGTTGATTGGTTTTAATGTGGTGTTTATGCTTTATGGTTTCCACAGATTTCGCTGAAGGCGCTGATGTATTGGGTTCTATTATTCTGCACTAATCATCTTAAATCCGAGGGAAAATAATTGAATATATAGCGCTTTGTTATTCCAGCAGATTTCGCAGAAAAAGACGCAGATTATATTTATATCTATTCCGTAAGCAAAAGCAATAAACAAATCTTTAAATCTAATTCCCTATTTTTGCCGCATAATTATAACTCATGCCAAACCAAGAAAACGATTATTCTTTCTGGACCAAATACAAAAGATTTGCTTCTACCGAAATCTTAATGTACCTGATCATGATTATCGGTATTGCACTTGGGATTATTTTTTTAAGCTAAGTGCCAGTTTGAGGTAATCGGCTCCATTTACATCATTAATAAACTTCGAAAATTCTTCGTACTGCGCTGCCGGAAAAGTGCCATCGTTTAACACAAATTTACGGTAGTAAGTAAGTTTATTGCCGCTAATACTGGTTTTACTGGTGTATTGACCAAAAACACTCTTAAAGCTTTTATCATGCGCTGCTATTAAGCTTGTATTAATGCCATCGGGTAGTGTATAAATAATTGTGTCTTCATCAGTATAACCACGGTTAATATAAACAGGCAGGGTTCTGTTCCTGATTTCGGGTGCCGATTTTTTAATGTTAAAGGCATTGAGCTGCAAAAACATCTTATCCCCGTTTATTGGTGCATAATTTCTGATGTTAAGGCTCACTTCTTCTGTTAATTTTGGATCGGCATCTTTCTTTTGTGCCAAAACAACGGCATCAAAATCTATGTTATCGATATTGTAGGCTTCTTTTAGTAGTTTATGTTGCTCTGTTACCGATTTGCCAATCAGCGATTCCTGGTTATCATATTGCGCGCCTGAATAAATGGTATTCATTTTACCGGAAACACTTCCGTTGCTTTCTATAGTAAGGTTAGCTGTTCTGATTTGCTGGTTTTCGGCTGTGGTTAACTTTGGGGTATGCAATAATTTGCCACCATCTGCGGTACAGGCAAGCACCAACCTGTCATCAGTAAAATCGCTTAAAAAGCCAAATGGTATTTTCTGACTGGTGCATTCGAGCCAGGTGGTATCGCCTTTTAGGGGCATACATAAAATGATGTGATTGCCCTGAGCCATACTCGCATAATTCGGATTAAGGCTTTTCTTTTCCGATCCGGCTTCTACTACGCAATAATACGAATCAATGTTGGCGGCTTTTAACAAACTTTGCATATAATTAACCAGTGCTTTACAATCGCCATAACCCAAACGGTCTACTTCGCTGGCTGCAATAGGTTGAAAACCTCCAATACCAATCTGTACGCTAATATACCTTGTCTTTTCCTGCAGGTACTGGTAAATTTTACGGGCTTTATCTTTATCTGTTTTTTCAGCTCTTACCAGGTCTTTTATCATTTGTAGGGTAGCTGGCGGTAATGCTGTGCGGGTATTTAACAAATCATCATAAATCCACTTGCCAAGGTCTTGCCAGCTGGTATAATTGCCTTTGTGGCCATAATAGTAAAACTCTTGTGGTGCAATTTGAATGCTGGTGCGGTAAGTTTCGGGATCAGGACTATAAGGTTCGGTTCTTACTGCTAAAACATTGCTTATTTTCCAGGTGGTTTTCTTTTGCTTTTCATCTGTTATCACCTCAGGTGAGCCACTATAGTTTTGTGTTTTTATCCTTATTTGATCGGTAGGTTTGCTAATAAAAGTGTAGCTGCTTTTTTCTACCGAAACATCGTTGGCAGGCTTGGGTGTCCAGTCGGGGATAAGCAGGTTTTGTTTATTCCTGATTTCATAATTGTAAACCACAGTGTAAGGGTACTGACTTACTGATGGCAAATAATGTTTCACGCGGCTATCTACAAAAAGCGAAAAGCCATCAGCGGCACTGGCGTCTATAAAATCGTTCTGAGTAAACTTGTTGGTTAACTTACCTACAGCATTGTAAACTTCGCCTTTTATGCTTTTTATAGAGATGTTCTTATCATAAAAGACTACCAAACGTGCTTCATCTTCACCATTCTCATTAAAAACAGTTATGGCCTTTTTAACGCTCATGATCACATTATCTGGCGAGCGCATATCGATGGTGGTTTCATCGTTTCGGATGCAGGCATTGGCCCGGTTACGTAAATTGGCCGGAACAAGATCAGAATCATAGTTATCCTGGGAAAAACCAGTAAAAGAAGTTAGTAGTAAAAGCGAAAAGGTAAGTAAAGTTCTCATTTTAGGTTACTTCTTTAATAAAAATTCAGTCTTTTGGTTCTGGATAATTCTGCTGTAAAACTCTTTCAGGAAAAGATATTCATCTGGCTGGTAAATGGCATTGTTAAACTGAAAAATCTGGCTTAAGCTAATGTTGTCTTCTTCTAATTTGCTTTGCAATAAGTACCTGCCGCCATTATTTGGTAAGGCAATAGCCATGTCTTTTGGTTTTTCCAGTAACTGGTATTTGGCCGGTAAAGTAATATTCATGGTAATGCGCTCGTCCGATCCGGCACCCAAATCAACAGGATAAGTACGTTCATTTAAGTTGAAAGGATTTTTAGAAACCGGATTGATAAAAAATGGACTAAAGTAAAACTGGTTCTGATTAGAACCATCGTTTATGGTAAACTCAACCTCATATTTTTCTGTTAACATGTTTTCTACACTGTCCAGGTTCGAAATCTGGTGTTCCAGTATTTTAATCCGCGTTAAGCGTTCATCCAGTTTTTCTACATATTCATCCGGCGATGTGTAACGTAAAATATCGCGTCTTTTATTGAAGGCAGAGTAGCCCATTGAATGGGTAGTAAGCGTGCCTACAATTTTGCCATCGGTAGTCATTTTTCCCGAAAGGATATAATTGGTAACCGATTTCATGCTCGCTTTTAAATCGATCCAGTACGAAGGTTTTTTGAGGTTAATTACACGGCCCTGATCGTTAATGCACCTTAATGGTAATAGTCCGAATGGTAAAAGTGGCTCAGTAGCATCCAGCAGATAACTTTTATCGCCAATATTTACTTTGGCAACCAGATAGTTAAAATCGCTCATTACCGGATAAAGTTTATTTACCGTTCCGTTATCGCGCGTAGAAAGAATAACGGCTTCGGCATCTAAATCAGCGGCAGAAAGCGCTGCAATTAAACTCAGGTTGATATCTGCTACGTTGCCCGAACGTGTTTCGAGTGCCTTTTTAATGTTATCGACCGAGTATTTTCCGTAATAATTATCCCATTTAATTTGTTTTTTGATATAATTAAAAACAGCTTTTGCTTTTTCGAGCTCGTCTGTTGTGCCTTTGGTAATTACTGGAATGAGGTCTTTAAAAAGATCCTTCCTTTTCATTTGAGAACCCAACGATTTATCGGTTGATAGCTCGTGATCGATATCTTTCCAGGTTTTGGTATAAGAAGTTTTGCCTCCGTTTAAATTCTGTACATCGGAAAGCTCAAAATAAATAGCAGATTTAAAATTACTCGGAGCCGTCATGTTATCTTCCTCAATAAAAGCAGGAATGTTTTTCATGAGGTAGGTGATTTTTGAACAATCAATAGCGGCACCGGATAAGCGCAGGCATTCTTTGCTCAGCTCTACTTTTTGATCGGTAAGTTTTTGAAAACCGCGTAACGAAACGTTATAGTTATAAATTCCGGGAATATAAACCAGGTATTCGCTATTTACTTTAGGGATATCGCCCTGAAACTCCCAGGTTTTAAAATTGAAAAGGTTTGGCGATTTTAAAATGTAACTGTATTCTATTACCGAGCCTTCTTTCAAATTGGGAAGGGTAAATTTGGTTAAGCGGGTATATTTAGATCGGTTTTCGGTAAAAACAGCTTTTCTCTCCATTACGGTTTCAACGAAGTTGTTATCGATTAAGTTAAAGGTCGAGGCCTTTAAATCGCTGATGGTTTCTTCGCGGCTGTCATCCTTATACATTGGAATCACAATATTGGCTTCTTTAAAACCCTCTTTATTGTAGATTTTCATTTTTACATGGTGCTCAAAAACCAGTACAAGGCTATGCGTATTGTCGTCGAGCTGTATAGATGCGGTACCAAATTCTTTTAAAACGATTGCGTTGGCGTTACTGTCGAGTGTTTTTCTATCGAATTGATAATCATCGTGGGTAACAGCCCCGTAAGTAAAGTTTTGAGCGTAAGTACTTAACGATAAAAAAAACAGGAAAATCAGGGTGGATATATTCTTCATTAGAGCGTATATAAATTGGCGCAATTTAGGAGTAGCAATTAAGAATCTAAAATAATTTGAAAATTAAATTTATAAATTAATAAAGTGGTTTTATAGAACTAATGAAACCTTTTTAGCATTTTTGGAAAAAAGAATTTGACATGCCGATCCCAAATCTAATGTCGCTAATCTCACATCAAAAGAAATGAAATTAAATTTAAAGCGCCCCTTAGCATTTTTTGATTTAGAAGCTACTGGAATAAATGTTGGAGCTGATAGAATTGTAGAAATTGCAATTTTAAAAGCAATGCCAGATGGTTCTGAAACTGTTAAAACCTGGCGTGTAAACCCCGAAATGCCTATCCCTTTACAAACTTCCTTAATTCATGGCATTTACGATGAGGATATTGCAAATGAACCTACATTTAAAGCTTTGGCTGTAGAAATTGCCGGCTTTATTGGCGATAGCGATCTGGCTGGGTATAATTCCAATAAATTTGATATCCCTATGCTATTGGAAGAGTTTTTAAGAGCAGAGGTTGATTTTGATATGAACAACCGCAAATTTGTCGATGTACAAAATATATTCCACCAGATGGAACAACGTACATTAAAAGCGGCTTATAAATTTTACTGTCAGGAAGATTTAGTTAATGCACATGCTGCAGAGGCCGATGTAATTGCCACTTACAAAGTATTGTTAGGACAGTTAGAAATGTACAAGGAAACTGAGTTTGAAAACAAACAAGGCGTAAAGAGTATCCCGGTAGTAAATGATGTAGATGCTCTTCATGTTTTTACCAATATCAATAAACCGGTAGATTTTGCTGGTAGAATGGTTTACAACGACAATGATGAAGTATGCTTCAATTTTGGTAAACATAAAGGCAAAACAACTGCACAGGTGTTTGCTGTAGAGCCCAGCTACTATGCCTGGATGAAACAAGGCGATTTTCCGTTGTACACCAAAAAGAAGCTTGATGAAGAGTGGGCGAAGTTTAACGCTAAGAAGAACGAAGGTAAAGCTCCCAGACCTCAAAATAGTGCACCAGTCAATAAACCACAATTTCAAAAAAAGCCCCAGCCAAAACCAGAAAAGCCTGCCCAGCCCCTTAACAACGATATGTTGGAGCAGCTGAAAATGAAGTTTGGGAAATAGGTCTTTTAACCACAGATAAAAAGGATAAACACGGATATTTAATTTGGATAGACTTAATTCCATAACAGAAAAAATAATTGGAGCTGCATACGCAGTTTCGAATACTCTTGGTTCTGGCTTTTTGGAAAAAGTTTACGAAAATGCAATGTTCTTAGAGTTATCAAAATGTGGCTTCTCGGTTAAAACAAAAGTGATTACCAGTTTTTACGATAACCAAATTGTAGGTGAGTACTTCGCTGACCTGATTGTGGAAGAGGAAATTATTGTAGAAATTAAGGCTATAAAAGAATTAAACGAAATTCATCAGGCACAGCTGATGAACTAACTTTCAGCCTGTGATAGGAGGTGCGGGTTATTAATAAACGTTGGAAAACCCAGGGTAGAAATTAAAAGAATCTTAAATGGCTATTAGTTACTTTTTAATTTGACAAGCTGTTATAAATAAGCATCTGTGTTAATCTGTGTCTATCTGTGGTTAAATATAAAACAATGAAGTGTATCAAATTATTAGGCTTCTTACTGTGCTCAGCAATATGCGCCAATGCGCAAACGCAATTACCAATTGAGCCGGTATTTCAGCAAAGCTATCAGAAAGAAACCCGGAGTACCAGCGGTAAGCCTGGTAAACACTACTGGCAAAATTCATCAAAGTATGATATTCAGGTAGATTTTAATCCGGTAAGCCGCTTGTTAAAAGGTAAAATACAGGTTGTTTATACGAACAATAGCCGCGATACCTTAAAGGAAATCTGGTTTAAGCTTTACCCTAACCTTTACAAAAAAGGCACATCAAGGAAAGCTAAATTCTCAGAGTCTGATTTAGGCGAAGGTGTAACGATTGATAAGCTGGCTGCCAATGGAAAAACCATTACCGGCTTCAAAATCGATGGTACCAACATGACGGTCGACGTGCCAGCAGTGTTGCCAGGTAAGACCATAAGCTTTAGTGTTGACTATAATTATACTTTAAATAAGGGTTCGCATATGCGTACAGGTCAGGTAGATGAAGGATCGCATTTTGTGGCGTATTTCTTTCCGCGTATTGCGGTTTACGACGATGTAGACGGCTGGAACAAATTTCCTTATACCGGTGCCGAAGAGTTTTACAACGACTTCGACCAGTTTAATGCTGCCATTACTGTACCCGGTGGTTACGGGGTTTGGGCTACCGGCGATTTGAAAAATCCAAACGAGGTTTTTCAAAAAGATATCGTTGCCAGAATGTTGTCGGCTGAGAAGAATGATGCTGTAATTGATGTGATTACAGATAAAGATCTGGCTGATAAGAAAGTAACCCAGCCCAATACATTTAATACTTTTAAGTTTGAAGCCAAAAATGTAACCGATTTTGTGTTCGCTTTGAGCGATCATTATCTTTGGAAATCGAGCAGTTTGGTGGTAGACCCTAAAACTAAACGACGTACCCGTGTGGATGCTGTTTTTAATCCGAAGCACAAAGATTATTATGAAGTGATTGATTTTGCGCGTAAAACCGTCGAATCGATGAGTTATACTTTTCCGAAATGGCCTTTCCCATACAACCACGAAACCATTTTTGATGGTTTAGACCAGATGGAATACCCGATGATGGTAAACGATAACCCGGTTGATAACCGCACGGATGCCATTACACTAACCGACCACGAAATTTTCCATACCATGTTTCCGTTTTACATGGGTATTAACGAAACCAAGTATGGCTGGATGGACGAAGGTTGGGCAACCATAGGAGAGTGGCTTATTTCGCCAATGATTGATTCGACAATTGTAGATGAGTATGGCGTGCAGCCAACGGCATCTACTTCTGGCGGTAAAGACGATAGTCCGATTATGACCTTAACACCTGATTTAAAAGGATCGGGTACCTTTACCAATTCGTATCCTAAACCGGGTTTGGCTTATTTGTTTGTTAAAGATTACCTGGGCGATGAATTGTTTATTAAAGCTTTACATACCTATATCAGAAACTGGAACGGTAAACACCCTATGCCATATGATTTCTTCAACAGCATGAACGAAGGTAGCGGCAAAAACTTAAACTGGTTTTGGAAAGCCTGGTTTTTTGAAAGTGGTGTAACCGATATGGCCATAAAAGCGGTAAATAAAAACAGCAATGGTTATACAGTTACTATTGAAAACAAAAGCATTAAACCTTTACCTATCGATTTAACTTTAACTTATGCTGATGGTACTACCGAAAAGCACCACAATACCATTGGGGTTTGGGAAAAAGGTGATCAGCAGGTGAAAATTGAAATTAAAACAGCTAAAAAACTATCCAAAGTCGTAATGGGAAGCGCGCATGTACCCGATAAGGTTAAAAGCGATAATAGTTTCTCGGTAAACTAGTAAGATTTGAACATCGGATAATACGGCTTGTTAATCGGGCCTTCATCACTAAAAGCATCACAAATTTCAGCCTCTCTTAAAGCTTTTTTAAGGGAGGCTTTTTTATTGTTGATGTAAATTTTAATCTGAATTAACCTCAGCCCGTGACTATAATCGACCCAGGTATTGCTATGCTTATTATAAACCGGCTGTATGGCTTTGCCATCTGGTTTGTGCCAGCCATAAATTACTACTCTTGGTGTTGTTTCTCCGTAAATTTTATTCGAAATGATAATGTCTTTTTTATCTCCGGCAGTCAGGCTTCCCAGTTGGTTATCAGGAAACAAGCTTTTAAGCTGTTGTTGTATAGAATCGGTATGGGCTATAAAAACCGGTGAGGTGGTCATTGCCCTGGTTGGTGGTATAGGTTGCGGTTTTAGTTTTATCGTAGCCTTGATATAAATATGATCGACAATGGTTTTGGTGGGAAGTACGCATTTGGTAAGCTTTGCGACCTTTTGAGCCAATATGGATGTCATCGGAACATAGAAGTAATCGTCGTTACTGCCTATGGCAAAATAATCAGGGAGCACATAATAACGAATCTGATAAGTCTGATTACTTCCCTGATTAGTCCACTGTGTGTCAATAGGCACCAGTTTTCTTAAGAAATCAGGGATGTTACCTTTTTTAATTTCCCGGAATATGATTTTTTCACGATTCACTAAGCTGAGACTGCTATCGCTGATACTAAGTGCAAATGCTTTGCCTGTTAGTGCATTTGGTTTTCTTTTGGAGAGTTTGAGTTCCTGAGCGCTTACAAAGGAGATAGTTGTAATGAATAATAAAACAGTGAGCAAACCTTTCATTTATTCCGGCTTTAAAAAATCAATATTCCGTTTTAACCCGGCAAACTTAGTACGTTTAACTGCCGAGCCTTTGAAAACCTTTTTAAAAACTTCGTCAGTTATTTCGGTCAGGTCTTTGGCATTCAAATCCAGTAAGCCATTTTCGGGTTTAAAAGCCGTTTCATTATGTACTTTCGAAAAGCGGTTCCAGGGGCAAACGTCCTGACAAATGTCGCAGCCAAACATCCAGTTGCTCATCTTGTCTTTAAATTCGTCAGGGATCTCGTTTTTAAGCTCAATGGTTAGGTAAGAAATACATTTGGTACCATCAACAACCTGTGGAGCAATAATCGCATCGGTTGGGCAGGCATCTAAACAACGTGTGCAGCTACCACAGTAATCGGCCTGGTAAGGGTGATCATAATTTAATTCCAGATCGATAATTAACTCAGCCAGAAAGAAAAAGGAACCGTTGTTTTTACTAATCAGGTTCGAATTTTTACCAATCCAGCCAATGCCCGATTTTTTTGCCCAGGCGCGGTCTAAAACCGGTGCCGAATCTACAAAGGCCCTTCCCGAAACTTCGCCAATGTTTGTTTCTATAAAATGGGTAAGTTCTTTAAGTTTATCTTTTATTACGGTATGGTAATCTTGTCCGTAAGCGTATTTAGAGATTTTTGGTGCATTTGGGTCACTTTGTGTTTCGTTTGTATAATAGTTTAACGAAAGTGAAATCACCGATTTTGCACCGTCAACCAATAGCCTTGGGTCGAGTCGCTTATCGAAGTAGTTTTCCATATACTTCATTTCGCCATGGTGGTTCTGATTCAACCATTTCTCCAGGCGCGGCGCTTCTTCCTCCAGAAATTCTGCTTTGGCAATACCGCAAGACAGAAAGCCCAAACGAAGCGCTTCATCTTTTATCAGTTGACTATATTTTGCAGAATTGTTGTACACCAGTTTGCAAAGATAAGGCTTAGCATTAAAACATTTTTACTAATCGCTTGTTCTAAATACAGAAAGTAAAAAATAGCATGTAGTTTTTCAAGAACCCGAATTTGACCAACTAGGCACACATTTAACGTTTAATATCATGGAAAATATAGATCCAAAACATACGGAAACTGGAGGAGCACACAGACCTATAGAAAAAGATTACGAAAGCCATAAAGATAACCCAGGGCCAGCAAAGCCAGCAGTTACAGAGAAAGATGTAAATGGGGCAGGGCAAGCCTTGAAATGGGTTTTACCCATACTGATTATCATAGCTTTAATTGTATGGTTCGCCATGCGAAAATAATCGACTTTTATAGTTAGATTAAATGCCGGTTACCTCACAGCAACCGGCATTTTTTATGCTATTTTAACAGGTTAACCCGATAAAGGTCGGTTCTTCTATCTTTCAGCACCTTTACTGTGCCGTAATGGTGAAGCTCATCGAGCAAATGCAAGTCTACATCAACCACTAAAACCATTTCTGTATTGGGAGTGGCTTCGGCCTTAATGGCATTGGTAGGAAAGGCAAAGTCTGATGGCGTGAAAACAGCCGACTGTGCAAACTGAATATCCATGTTGTTTACCTTGGGTAAATTGCCCACACAACCAGCTATAGCGACATAACATTCATTTTCGATGGCACGTGCCTGCGCGCAATGGCGAACCCGTGTGTAACCATTCTGCGTATCGGTTAAAAAAGGAACAAATAATATCTGCATGCCCTGGTCAGCATAAATGCGGCTCAATTCCGGAAATTCGACATCATAACAGATCAGGATCCCCACTTTACCACAATCGGTATCAAAAACCTGCACTTTGTCGCCACCAATCATACCGTAATACTTCTGTTCGTTTGGCGTGATGTGAATTTTGCGGTATTCGTCGATTTTTCCGGTGCGATGGCAAAGGTAAGTGGCATTATAAAGCTTGCCATTATCAAGTAGCGGCATACTGCCGGTAATGATATTTACATTATAGCTCAATGCATACTCGTGCATTTTCTGTACAATTTCTTCTGTTTTTTCGGCCAGCTTGCGCATGGCTTCAATTTCGGGCAGGTGGTTGTAAGGTTGCAACAAAGGTGTGTTAAACAACTCCGGAAACATGATGAAATCTGATTTGTATCCGCTTACTGCATCAACAAAAAATTCTACCTGCTCGTAAAACGAATCCATGTCAGGAAACAGGCGCATTTGCCACTGTATCAACCCCAAACGGATAGTCATGGCCGAGCGGGCCGAAGCATCAACTCCCTGGTAGTAAATGTTGTTCCATTCAATTAGCGTAGCATATTCTTTCGATTCCTTATCGCCTGGCAGGTAATTCTTCAGCACTTTTCTAACGTGAAAATCATTAGAAATCTGAAATGTTAGTGTTGGATCGTAAATCTCCTTGGCTTTTACCTTGTCTATGTATTGTCTCGGCGTTAAAGTTTCAGCGTAGGTATGGTAACCGGGGATTCTACCACCAGCAATGATGCTTTTCAGATTTAAACTTTCGCAGAGTTCTTTCCTGGCTTCGTATAACCTCCGGCCTAGCCGTAAACCGCGGTATTCGGGGTGTACAAAAATTTCGATACCGTATAATGTGTCACCATTTGGATCGTGTGTAGAAAAAGAGTAATCGCCGGTAATTAACTTGTAAGTATGGCGATCGCCGTATTCATCATAATCTACAATAATGGAAAGTGAACAGGCTACCACCTTTTCATCAACGGCAATACAGAGTTGTCCTTCTGGGAAAAGATTTAAAAGTTTGGCGATGCTTGATTTGGGCCAAATGGATCCACCCATGCTATCGTAGGCCTGAAGCATAGATTCTTTAAGATCGGCGTAATCCTCGAGCGTTAGTTTACGTATTTCGATATTCATGACTTGTTTGATTTGTATCTAATGAACACCGAAAGGCTATAAATGTTCAGAAAGATGTTAAATTTCTGCAATGAAATGATATGAGAAATTATGATTGACACCGAAAGGAGTATTGAATTCTAAATGCATTGCATTAAGATTAGCTTCGCTGAGCATTTCGTGATTCCCGTTTGCACGGGAATGACGTTTACCGATGTCGGATTGAATAATAAATGGATAGCTAAATTTTTAGAAGAAATGATTAAGTTTAGTATGACTGAAAATGAAATATCTTATATCGTGCGTGGCAGCATTTTCAATGTTTATAATGCACTTGGTCCTGGTTTGCTCGAATCAGCTTATGAAGTGGCATTACAATATGAAATTGAAAAGGCTGGATTATTTGTACAAAGACAAGTTTCATTACCCATGTATTATGAAGAAATTACAGTGGATGTTGGATACAAACTTGATCTCGTAATAGAAAAAAAGGTGCTTGTTGAAATTAAATCTGTTGAATTTATTTTGAATGTACACCACAAACAGCTACTTACTTATTTAAAGTTATCAGGATATAAATTAGGCTTACTGGTCAACTTTAATACAGATAACATTGCTGATAATATTTTTCGGAAAGCGTATGGATTATATTGACAAAATGCGCTGCATTTTTATTTTCCCGCAAATTTAACAGATAAGGCACGCAGATTTAATTGATCAATGCCTGGTAATTTAATCTGTATGATTTGCGGTTTAATCGTTTTAAATCTGCGAGAAATATTAATTGCTTAAAACAACCTCCCGCTTTGCCCGGGATAATTCCTGTTCAAGTGTTTATAAGCTGCTTCGGTAGTCTCGCGGCCGCGCGAAGTACGCATGATGTAACCTTCTTGTATTAAAAACGGTTCGTAAACCTCCTCAATAGTACCTTCATCTTCACCAACAGCTGTGGCAATGGTTTTTAAGCCCACCGGGCCGCCTTTAAATTTATCGATAATGGTGGTCAGGATACGGTTATCCATTTCATCCAGACCGTGTTCATCAACGTTTAAAGCATCTAAAGCATAGCGTGCAATTTCTGGATCGATGGTGCCATTTCCTTTAATCTGGGCAAAATCGCGGGTTCTGCGTAAAAGTGCATTCGCAATACGGGGTGTACCACGGCTACGTCGGGCAATTTCATAAGCGCCTTCATCACTAATTGGTGTTTTCAAGATTTCGGATGAACGCAGTACAATAGTAGTTAATAATTTAGCATCATAATAAGCCAACCTCGCATTAATTCCAAAACGTGCACGTAAAGGTGCAGTTAACAAACCCGAGCGGGTAGTAGCGCCAACCAAAGTAAAGGGATTAAGCGAAATTTGCACTGAACGGGCGTTAGGACCAGTTTCGAGCATAATGTCGATCTTAAAATCTTCCATGGCAGAGTACAGATACTCTTCAACCAAAGGTGATAAGCGGTGAATCTCATCTATAAACAAAATATCACCTTCATCTAAACCAGTTAACAAGCCAGCTAAATCGCCTGGTTTATCCAATACTGGTCCGGAGGTCACTTTAATGCCGGTTGCCATTTCGTTGGCAATGATATGAGATAGTGTAGTTTTACCCAATCCCGGAGGACCGTGCAACAGCACATGATCCAAAGCTTCTCCACGAAGTTTTGCCGCCTGAACAAAAATTTTCAGGTTTTCCATCACTTTTTCCTGCCCGGTAAAATCTTCGAATGCCTGTGGTCTTAACACCCGCTCAATATCACGATCGGTAGGGGTTAAGTGATCTGCATTTGGATCTAGATGCTCATTCATTCCACAAATATAAAATTAAATGCTAAAAAAATTAGGATTTTTTTAAATTTAGCTGCTACCACCAAATCTTTTGAACCTGCAGTATAGGTATAAAAGCCTTCGCCTGTTTTAACACCTTTTTTACCAGCAGCTACCATGTTTACCAATAAAGGACAAGGTGCATATTTAGGATTTCCGAAACCATCGAACAGCACTTTTAATATGGCCAAACAAACGTCCAAGCCAATAAAATCAGCAAGTTGCAAGGGACCCATTGGGTGTGCCATGCCCAGTTTCATTACGGTATCAATTTCGTAAACACCCGCTACACCTTCATAAAGCGTGTAAATGGCTTCATTAATCATCGGCATTAAAATGCGGTTTGCTACAAAGCCGGGATAATCGTTTACTTCAACCGGAACTTTAGCTAAATTTTCAGATAGCTCCATGATCGTTTCGGTTGTTTCATCACTGGTGGCATAACCGCGAATCACCTCTACCAACTTCATCACCGGAACGGGGTTCATAAAGTGCATGCCAATTACTTTATCGCCCCGACTAGTTACCGCAGCAATTTGGGTAATGGAAATGGAGGAGGTATTAGAAGCCAGGATAGCTTGCGCAGGTGCGTATTGATCAAGTTCTTTAAAAATATTGAGTTTCAGGTCTACGTTTTCGGTAGCTGCTTCTACTACTAAATCTGCATGCTGAACACCATCCTTTAAACTGGTGAAAGTCTGAATATTTTGAAGCGTTCCGGCTTTCTGATCAGCTGTCAGCGTGCCTTTACTTACCTGCCTGTCGAGGTTTTTGCCAATGGTATCAAGCGCTTTATCTAAGGCTGTTTGGTTAATGTCAATGAGGTTTACCGGGTATCCGAATTGTGCAAAGGTATGGGCAATACCATTTCCCATTGTACCCGATCCTATTACTGCGATTTGTTTCATCATTTTAACAGATTAATGGACGAATTTACTTATTTGTATCTGACTTCTATCATGCCTGCCAGATATATTCACAGAGAAGAATTAGGACATAATTATGCAGTTTATTATTCTTAATTGTTTCGGGATTTGGACGATTTTAATGATTTACTTGAAAATTGACGAATGTTTGATGTGTTGCAGATTGGGTTTTGTTGCTTTGTTGAGATTTGCTGTTTTTAATACTGTTTTGGTGTTTAATTCTTATTGTATTAATAAAATAATTGAAAAATTATGTTAAAAAATGTCATTTAACAATGTTAAAACGACTTATCGATACATAAACATAATTTATCGTTTCTTAAAAGCTTAGTTATTTTCAAACTTCTTTATTAGTGGCTGAATTATTATTCGCTACAATTATTCGTGATGGACCGGATCTCCCTTCAATTTCCGGTAACAATGAAAAAGTAACTAATCATTTAACAGGTTTCAATTGATACAGAGCATACGGTTCTGTTGCGGTACTTGTTGTGGTTAATTCTTCAAAAACACATTATTAACTTATTAAACTAAAATGTAAATGAAAAGAAAACTACTAAAGTTTTTGTTGTTCTTTATTGTTTTGCTGGGGATGAAGGCCTCAGCTCAGGAAAGAACGGTAACAGGAATGGTATCGGCAAAAGAAGACGGGTTGCCGCTGCCCGGGGTAAGTGTTAAGGTAAAAGGAGCAAACAACGGGGTAACTACCGGGGCCAATGGCACTTATACCATCAAGGTGCCTTCGGGTGTACACAGTCTGGTGTATACGTTTATTGGCTATAAAACAAGAGAACAAAATGTAAATGCCAGAAATATCGATGTCGTACTCGAATCGGATGTAAACAGTCTGGATGAAGTAGTAGTGGCTGCCGGAGGTATAAAACGGGCCGCACGCGAGCAGGGTTATGCATCTACACGTGTAGATGGCGAATCGCTTACCGCAGGTAAATCGCCTACTATTGCCGGTGGTTTGGCAGGGAAAGTAGCCGGATTGCAGATTAATGCTGTAGGCAGTGGCGTTAATCCGAGCTATCGTTTGGTATTGAGGGGAAACCGCTCTATTACGGGCAATAACCAGGCGCTGATTGTATTGGATGGTGCGGTAGTGCCCAATGCTTTGCTTGGCAATCTAAACCCGGATGATGTAGACGATATTACCGTTTTAAATGGTGCCAGCGGTGCTGCGCTATATGGTTCTGATGCTTCGAACGGAGCCCTTATTATTACCACCAAAAAAGGTAAACAGGGAACGCCAGTAATTAAGCTTTCAAATACAACGGTGCTTGAGCAGGTTAGTTTTTATCCGCTTTTGCAAAACAGCTTTGGTTCAGGTTCTACTTCTGGTGCTCAGGTTTACGATCCGATTGAGAACCAGCAATACGGGCCAGCATTTGATGGTACTTTAAAACCTATCGGGCGCGTGCTCGAAAACGGCACACAACAGTACGCTACCTATTCGGCCACAGATGATAAATATGATTTCTGGGATACTGGTGTTTCTAACCAGACCGACTTTTCCATTTCTGCAGCTGATGAGAAATCATCAACCTATTTGTCTGCACAATATCTTAACGGATCAGGTACTACACCGAAAGATGAATATACCCGTATTGCTTTGAGATACAACGGGTCAAGAAATTTCAGCAAAAATTTCACAGCCAATTACAATGCAAGCTACACCCAGAATAAATATGATATTACCAGTGCAACTTCTACGATTTATAACAATTTATTGAATACGCCTGGTCAGATTCCATTATTGAGCTACAAAGACTGGCAAAATACTTCGGGCTGGGGAAGTCCGGATTATTATTATAACGACTATTATGAAAATCCGTATTGGGCTATCGATAATTACAGACAGAAAACGCAGAATGAGTATTTAACTGGTTTGTTAGAATTAAAGTATAAGGCTACTGATTGGTTAGATTTTACCTACAGGGCAGCTATCAGCAACCGCTACTACAAGAATAAGAACAGCACAACTGGTTTTACTTACACCCAGTACACGCTCGATCATTCGGCAAAAACCAACGAAAGCAGTGGCGTGTCTGATCAGATGTTAAGTACCAGCAACTTCAGTACCGACTTTTTTGCCAATATCAAGAAAGATATCAAAGATTTCTCGATCAATGCATTGGTGGGTACCTCTTTAAAAAGCTACAACTACAAATACCTCAATGCTTCGGGTAGTGGTTTACAGGTTACCGATTTGTATAACTTGGGTAACATTACCGGAACGCCTTCGGCCGATGAATCGAATTACAATACCCGTCAGTACGGCGTGTGGGCCGATGCAACCATTGGTTATAAAAAATATCTGTTTTTACACTTAACGGGCAGAAACGACTGGGTTTCGGTACTGGCACCAGCTAACAGATCATTCTTTTACCCTGCAGCCGATGTGTCATTTATCCCAACTGATGCTTTTGCTTTCTTAAAAAACAGCAAGGTAATCGATTACATGAAAATCAGGGCGGGTATTTCAAAAGTAGGTAACGTTAACGTGGGCAATAGTACCAACGGTGGTGCTTATTCGCTCGAGTCTACATTCGATTCGCAAACCGGTTATGGTTATGGAACTGGTTATACACCTAATAACACCCTGGTTTCGAACAACCTTAAACCCGAAATTACCACAGGTTACGAAGGTGGTGTAGATTTCAGGTTGTTTAAAGGTTTGGTTGAAGGTTCGGTAACTTATTACAATACCAGTTCTACCGGACAAGCTATTGTGGCCGGCGTACCTATTACGACCGGTTACAGCTATTATTTGCTTAACACCGGCGAATTAACCAACGAAGGTTTGGAAACAGCATTACATTTTACGCCAATCAGAAAAGGCGACTGGAAGCTAACCCTTGGCGGCAATTATACCTACAATAACAATAAATTGGTGTCATTATCTAACGATTTAACCCGCATTGGCGTAAGCAACAGTTCAACCATTTTTGGTCAGGTGGGCCAGATTTATCCGGTAATTATCGGTTCCGATTATATCCGCGATCCGGAAGGCAGGGTAGTGGTTGACAAAAATACAGGTTATCCTGTTGGTAAAACTGAAGGTAACATTTTAGGAAACACCATTCCGAAGAATAGATTGGGACTTGATTTTCAGTTAAGCTATAAAGGATTGACATTCTCAGGTCTCTTCGAATACCGCTCAAACTACGTCCAGTATAGCTCAGCAGGTTCTACTTACGATTTTTCAGGCTCTTCTGCCCGTAGCGCTTATTACAATAGAGAGAAATTTGTATTCCCTAATTCTTCTTATTACGACAGTACAACAGGCACCTATGTAGCCAACAATAGCATTACTGTTTCTGATGGCGGTGCAGGTTTCTGGACTAGCAGCAGTTTGTATTCGAGCGTAACCAACAACTATGTGTATTCGGGAAATTACTGGAAACTGCGTGAACTGGCATTATCTTATAAACTGCCATCGTCGGTATTGCGGAATATAAAGTTTATCAAATCGGCTACAATTAGTGCACAAGGCAGAAATTTATTTATCTGGATGCCAAAATCGAACGAATACGCTGATCCTGATTACAGCAATAACGGTGCAGACAGCAATGCAGTAGGGATTACTTCACTTTCGCAAACCCCTCCAACCAGATATTATGGAGGTACTATATCATTAACTTTCTAATGACAAGAATTATGAAAAGACTTTTAAATTTATCGATCACCCTGATTACTGTTTTTGCGCTGCAAAGCTGTAAGAAAAGCTATCTGGATATCAACGAAAATACCAACGCTGCAACATCATCATCTCCAAACCTGGTTTTGCCGGCAGTATTGAACAACACAGCTTCAAATTTTATTACTTATTTCAATTACGGTGCATGGATGGCAGGCTATCAGGCCAACGCCGGTGGTTATTCGTTTACCGGATCAACCTTTTTTACCTATAACTGGAATTCGGGCACCAACAACGGCTTGTTTAACTCGGCATTTACCGATTTGAGGAGCTATCAGTACATCATCACCTCTACTACAGGCGTAAATAAATATGTGCTGTATAATGCAGTAGCACGGATTATGAAATCGTATTACTACCAGATTTTGGTAGATGAGTACGGCAATGTACCCTATACCGAAGGTTTGGCTGGTGTAGATAACCTGACCCCGCATTACGATGATGCAGCCACGGTTTATAAAGCGCTGGTTACCGAAATAGATGCAGCCATTAAAGACCTGCAAACTTACGGTTCAAGTTCGGTGGTGAGCGCATTAGGAAGTGCCGATATTGTGTTTAAAGGCGACGCCACTAAATGGATCAAGTTTGCCAACAATATTAAACTGCGCATTTTAACCCGTGCACAGGCTGGTACGCTGGCTGCTTATGCAACAAGTGCATTCGGTACTTTTTCTGCTGAAGGATTTTTAACTGAAGATGTGACCATTAACCCTGGTTATGTGAGTACAAGTGCGCGTCAAAATCCTTTGTGGAATACTTATCACTCTTCTTATACTGGTAGTAATGGTGCTTATGCCGCACAACAGATTCCTACCCGCTGGATTTTTTCTTTCTACAACGGTACCAAACTGTCTGACGCTACGCGTGGTGCGCTTATCTACAAAAACTATGTGGCAGGCACTACACCAATTAACCAGTTGGGTAACGAAACCAATGTGAGTTCATGGATTTCGGGTTATCCGGCCTGGTACATCGGCGTTGGAACTGCGCTAAATGCACCAGAAACCCAGGGAATTATTAAAAGCAGGGTAATGGGACAGTTAATTATGCCTGCTGCAGAAACTTATTTCCTATTGGCCGAAGCTGCCTTAAATGGTCACATGCTATCAGGCGATGCTGCTACCAATTTCGATAATGGCATTAAAGCATCTTACAATTACCTTCAAAAAACGGGTGCCAGCACTACTTCGGCTACTGCTGCTGTTTTAGATGCTTACTTAACGGCTTACAAAACCGCAAATGCAGGCAACTATCTCGTGAATTATAGCGCCGCAGCTACTGCCGCACAACGTTTGGAAGCCATTATTACACAAAAATACATTGCATTAAATTTTGTTGATGGTTACGAGGCCTGGCAAGAGTACAAAAGGACAGGCTATCCGGCAATCTCAGGTACAGGAGCGACCACAACTTTTGTATCGCTGCAATCGTCGGCAACATCGGCCGATAAACTTCCGGTTAGAAACCTTTACCCAACTACCGAGTATAACCTTAACCCCAATGTACCAACAGGGCTAAGCGCTTACACTTCAAAGATTTTTTGGGATGTTAACTAATTGATTTTTTAAACAGAAAGAAATGAAAAATTATAAAAAAATTAGCCTTGCATTGCTGGTATTCGCTGCAGGTCTTACATCTTGTACCAAACAAGATGGCATTTATACCGAAAACGGCTCCGTTGGGATTATTGAACTGGCCGATTTGCCTTCGAGAACGAGCTCTACGGCCTATGCTGTAGCCACCAAATCTTTTGATGCTGCAACTTCCATTGACTTTCCAGTAACGATAAACTATACAGGTGTAGATGGAGCACCTGAAGATGTAAACCTGGTTTTAGCTTTCGACGATGCGGCCGTGGCCACCATGAGTAGCAGCTATACCGTGTTACCTACTTCATTGTACACTGTACCCAGCTACAATGTAACAATCCCGAAAGGATCAAAAACGGCAACTTTTCACCTTACATTGAATACAGCTGCTTTCGATTTCACCAAAACCTACGCGTTAGGCATTAAAATCAAATCTGCTTCTTCCGGAACCATTAGCAGTAATTATGGAACAGGGGTGTTTTTAATTGTGGCCAAAAACAAGTATGATGGCGTATATACCGTAACCGCTTCGAGCGCGATGGTTGATAACACTTCGGCTACTTTGGTAGGCTATTATCCCATGACTCAGGAATTGAGGACTACCGGAGCTACATCTGTAGTAGAATATGATGGCTATCTGTATGCCAACAATTATTATCACCCGATTAAAAGCGGTACATCTACTTCTGCTTACGGAAACTTTGCTCCGATATTTACAATGGATGCCGATGGCAATGTAACTTCGGTAACCAATTATTACGGACAGGGAACCAACTCATCTGTGCGGGCGGCAAGGTTAAATCCGGCAGGGGTAAACAAGTTTACTGTTTCGGGTAATACCAAAGTTTTAGAAGTAAGTTACATCATGACACAGTCTGGTGCCGACAGGACATTCTTCTATGAAAAATGGACTTACACTAAAGCAAGATAACAGTTTGTGTAGTCATTAAAAAGGGGGAGATTCAAAGGGAAACTCCCCCTTTTTATCTTAAATTTTAATCTATTTAATATTATTTAAAATACTGATTAACAAAAATATATAGTTAAAAAATGTTAAACGAAATATTGAATTTTTGAGGCCTTTTTTTTGTCGATACAAAGCAATTACTCATCGGTACTTGCTTTACAGAGCGTATCATTTTCAGGATATTTGAGTCATCAAGAAAAACAAAAAAGCTTTTTAATTGCTTATAAAAAGAAAAGAAAATTATCGTCCGATCTTAGAAAAGTAAAGGCGTTTCAATAAAGGTACTTCCTAGTAAATTTAGGTTAGTTAATGATTAGTTAAAATAGAGATCGTGCTGGATAGCCGATCTCTATTTGTTTAAAGTAACCTGCTTTCAGCTAAAGCTTTCTACCTAAGGAGCCAATCTGCTTTTCACCCAGCTGCCCTTAATCCACTCGAAATTGATCCTGTCGTGCAACCTGCTGCTGCGTCCTTGCCAAAACTCTATACGTGTAGGTTTTACCACATAGCCGCCCCAGTGTGCAGGTTTAACAATCGTTTTATCCTGGTTTTTAGCTTTAAAATCGACAACTTTTTGTTCTAAAAAAGCCCTGTCGGGTATCACCTGACTTTGCGGCGAAGCAATTGCACCAATCTGGCTTTCTTCAGGCCGGGTATTAAAATAAGCCTCTGAGGTTTCTTTATCCAGTTTTTCAACCGAACCTTCAATTCTTACCTGTCGCTCCAGTTCGGGCCAGTGAAATACCAGGCACGCATAAGGATTTCTCTTTAGCTCTTTTCCTTTGGCACTCAGGTAATTAGTGTAAAACCTGAAGCCCTGCTCATCAGCACCTTTTAGCAGCACGATACGTGCGTCAGGTCGGCCAGATTTATCGGCTGTAGCCAGCGTCATAACATTGGGCTCGTATATTTTAGCTTCAACAGCGTGTTCAAACCATTTTTTAAACTGTACAATCGGATCGTTGTCTACGTCTGATTCGTCTAGTGAAGCGCTTTTGTAATCTTGGCGCAGGTTTTGTAGAAATTCATTTGTAACTTGCATAAAACAAAAATAGGCATCTTTTATGGTGCTACAAATGATTATCGTCATGCTTAACAACATTAAACCGAAAACTGGCCGCTTGCTGATCTCAGAACCCTTTATGGCCGATCCGAATTTTAAAAGATCAGTTGTACTGTTAACCGAGCATGGCGAAGAGGGGACGGTTGGCTATATCCTTAATCAGGTAGGAAACTTAATTTTAAATGATGTAATACAGGATTTGTGGCAGGCCGATAACCACATTTATTTCGGCGGTCCGGTAGCTGCCGATACCTTGCATTTTATACACCGTTGTTACGATAAACTGCAAAGTGGCGAGCCTATTGGCGATGGCTTATACTGGGGCGGTAATTTCGAAACACTTAAAATCCTGATGAATACCAATACCATAAGTGCTGATGAAATTAAGTTTTTTATGGGTTACTCGGGTTGGGGTGTAGGGCAATTAGATCGCGAGATTGAGGAAAACGCTTGGATGGTAAGCAATATCCCTAATGTTGATCTGATTTTTGGTAACGATGATGAAAAGCTCTGGCGCGATGTAATTGTGCACTTAGGGCCAAAATTTGCGCATGTTAGTAATTTTCCAATTGACCCTAATTTAAATTAATTCGCACCTACGTGATGAGCAATGTATATTAATCCATATTTATAATGGAAAAATATAATGCATTTTCAAAATGATTTTCTTTTAATAGAGGTTCAATTTTTTTAAATGATTCTCTATGCTGCTGCGTATAGATTAGATATACCGGAAAAACTTTTTCACCGATTTCAATAATAAGGGGTACTTGTACCTGCATTTCTCCAACTAAGTCATAATACTGCATTAGTTCCTGCTTAATTTTGATGCTATTGGTGTCACAAGCTTGTTCAATATAGGCCATGATTAGTGGTAGATCTACGGCTAAATTTCCTGTTGTGGTGCTTTCAAAACGTTCAATTCCCAATTGTTCAATATTGGTATAGGCAAATTTAGTATTAAGATAGTTTTCAGTTTCGTACTTGAAATAAGCTCCGGTACTAATGTCCTGAGCTACTTTTTTGCCAGCGATAATTCCTTTCATAATCACAAAAGGTGCAATGGCAATAAAAGTTAAAAAACCGATAATCACTGCAATGATACTGCTATAAATCGCCCTTCTGCTGATGCAGGCTTTGTAAAAAAGACTCCAATAATCGTCTAATGATCCGGTTTCGAAACAATAATCAACGATTTTAGACAGATTGGTTAAATTGATAACTAGATTATAGAGGATAAAGAATCCACAAAAGAGAAAAATTAGGAGCGCCATAAAGATTATAGATTTTTAATTTTAGAGAGTATCTGCAGATTCTTCTACTTTTCGCCTTAGTTCATCTTTATAAGCCTGCATTTTTACAGTTAAAGATTCATCAGCAGTAGCTAAAATCTGAGCGGCCAGTAAACCTGCATTTTTAGCCGCATTTAAAGCAACTGTAGCCACCGGAATACCATTTGGCATTTGTAGGATTGATAAAATACTATCCCAACCATCAATAGAGTTCGATGATTTTACCGGTACACCAATAACGGGTAGCGTTGTGATCGAAGCCACCATGCCAGGTAAGTGTGCAGCACCGCCAGCACCGGCAATAATTACTTTTAAGCCTCTGCCTTGTGCTTCCTTGGCATAATTGAACATGCGTTCAGGTGTTCTGTGCGCCGAAACCACTGTAATTTCGTAACTGATTCCAAATTCTTTTAGTATATCAGCAGCATCCTGCATAACCGGTAAGTCCGATTTGCTACCCATTATTATGCCGACACTGAAGTTTGGTGAATTTGTATTGCTCATGATATATTTTTTAAATTTTATGGTAAAGGTTATGCAATTACGCGTAATGTTTTTTGTACAAACCGTGCTTTTTCAATGGCTTTGTCCCTGTCAATATCAACAATGGTTGCATGCCCCATTTTACGGAAAGGCTTGGTGTATTTCTTACCATACAAGTGCACATAAACACCATCAATGGCTAATATTTTTTCTAAATTTTCATATTTCGCTACACCTTCATAGCCTTTTTCGCCCAACAGGTTAATCATAATTGCATTAGTTATGCTGCTGGTATCGCCTAATGGAAGGTTGTAAATGGCACGTAAGTGTTGTTCAAATTGCGAAACATAATTGCCCTCAATAGTTTGGTGACCACTGTTGTGTGGGCGTGGAGCCACTTCGTTTACCAATAACTCGCCATCTTTGCAAACGAACATTTCTACTGCTAAAATGCCGGTAATGTTCATAGCTGAAGCAATATTTTTGGCAATGTTTTCGGCTTTTTGCTGTAAACTTTCACCAAAAGTTGAAGGAGAAATCAAAAATTCAACCAAGTTGGCTTCCGGATTAAATTCCATTTCTACCATCGGAAATGTTTTCATGTCGCCGTTGGCATTACGAGCCACAATTACAGCCACTTCTTTTTCAAAATCAACCAATTTTTCGATAATACAAGGCGCATCAAAGGCTTTATCCAAATCGGCGGCACTGTTTATTTTCATTACGCCTTTTCCGTCGTAACCGTCTTTTCTCAGCTTTAAGATATATGGAAACTGAAACTGGCTGTTTTCCATATCTTCTTTCGTATTCACAATCTGAAACGGTGAAGTAGGAATATCGTTCTCCTTAAAAAACTGTTTTTGTACGCCTTTATCTTGTATTAAACGGATTACGCGCGACTGCGGGAAAACCTTTTTACCTTCTTTTTCCAGTTGCTCCAGTGCATCTATATTTACCTTTTCAATTTCGATGGTAATGATGTCTGCTTTTTTGCCGAAATTATAAACCGTATCAAAATCGGTAATCGAGCCGTTTTCGAAGTAATTTGCGATGTGTTTACAGGGCGCATCTGGATCAGGATCTAAAACCAATGAAGTAACATTGTAATTGATGGCTTGCTGGATGAGCATCCGGCCCAATTGTCCACCACCTAAAATACCTAATTTTAATTCGCTTATCTGTTTTGCCATGAGGGGTTGAAAATTATGCTAATTTTGCACAAAAGTAACAATATTTAGATTTATTGATGGATGCAGATGCGATAATTATTGGGGCGGGTGCCTGTGGATTGATGTGTGCAGTGCAGGCGGGCTATCTTGGCAAGCGGGTAATTGTACTCGAAAAAAATGAAAAACCAGGAGCCAAAATCTTAATTTCTGGTGGCGGTCGTTGTAATTATACCAACCAATTCGCATCAGCTGAGCAGTTTATATCTGCCAATCCGCATTTCGTAAAATCGGCCTTTACCCAATGGACGGTTGAAGATACCATTAGTTTTTTTGAAACATACGGCATTGAAGGAAAGGAAAAAACTTTAGGTCAGCTATTCCCTGATGATAAAAATGCAAAAGATGTGGTGGAAGTTTTTACTTCAATATGTCAGGATTTTGGTCAGGAAATTAGGTGTAATGCTGCGGTAAACGATATTGAAATACTGGATGATTGTTTTAAAGTGAGTTACGAAAAGAACGGAAAAACAATAGTTATAACAGCCGAAAAACTGGTTATAGCAAGTGGAGGACTACCCATTCCTAAAATGGGGGCTACTGATTTTGCCCTGCGTTTTGCACGTAAAAACGGACTTAAAATAATAGAAACTGCGCCTGCTTTGGTACCGCTAACCATTACCGGTAAAGACGAAGAATGGTTTGCACAACTTTCTGGCAATTCAGTTTTCTGCGAAGTGAGTAATGAAGAAATCGCTTTTGAAGAAAATATTCTTTTTACGCACTGGGGCTTAAGTGGTCCGGCTATTTTGCAAATTTCTTCTTTCTGGAGACGGGGAGAAACAATCCGCATCAATTTGTTGCCCAACCATGATATCGTTGAGTTGTTAGATGATGAACGTAAAACAAATGGAAAAACCTTATTATCTACCTTTTTGCATCGTTTTTACACCAGGAAATTTACCGATGCATTGGGCAAGTTTTTACCTTTAAACAAACCTGTTGCAGCTTTAACCAAAGCAGAACTCGATTTAATTGAGCAAACCATCCATTATTTTAAGGTGAAACCTGCAGGCGATAAAGGCTACGATAAAGCCGAAGTAATGCGCGGTGGGATTGATACCAGTGAAATTTCTTCTAAAACCCTCGAATGTAAAAAAATCCCAAACCTGTTTTTCGGCGGCGAATGTATGGATGTTACCGGTTGGCTGGGTGGCTATAATTTTCAGTGGGCCTGGGCAAGTGGCTTTGTGATTGCGCAGAATTTGTAATTCAAACCTACAAATAAACATTCGGCATAATCTCCCATGCCCATGGCTTTTTAAAGGTTTTAAAAGTTCTCAGCTGATTAAAAAATAAAACTTCGCTGGTTTTGCGGTTGGCGATATCGCGCCGATGCAAATTGCCTACAGTGGTAAATAACTGGCGGCTGCTGAAATCGTAAATCCTTTCGGTCATATCCCCGGTATTCTGGTTAAAATAAAGGTTGATGGCACTGGTTAAAAACCAATCTTTGTTTTGGAACTTAAAGGTATAGCCCAGTTCCCAGCGCCATTCGCTACCGCCCTTAAACCTTAAAAACAGTTGCTGATCTTTAATCGCCATTTGTTGCAGCGGATCGCCCACTTTGCCACCTTCTTCCGATCGAAGAATGAAGTCGTTGTTTTGCGCAGACAAATGATACTCGTCATTGGCTTTGTCTCTAAAGTAGATAGCTAAAATGCGGGGTTTCTGGGTTTCTTTGATGATATCCGAATGGTTATCGCCGTAGGTTCGTGTTTCATCAATGATCTGGTTAGATTCGAAAATCAATGCAAGATCATCTGCAGCATCGTTATTTAAATCACCGCTTACACTTTCAATTAGTGTCCAGTTTTGTGGCGTAAGCTGTGCAACAGCATTTCCATGTGCTTTAACTTTCGGGAAAAGAAAGTTTTTTTGAGCAAATGTAGTTTGAACAAAGAGCAGCGAAAGGAGTAAGGACAAAAATCTCATTTAGCAAAAGGCGTTGATGTAGTTATGAAACGCTTGAATTGGGCTTTTAGTTTATTCACGGATTTAATTGCGTTTGAAATGCTACGTGATGGTTTTAATCTGCGATTATTATTTAAATCTAAGGGAGAATAATTAACTATACATTTCCCGCTGATTCCATGGATTTAACTGCCTTTGAAATGCTACGTGATGGTTAATCCGCGATTATCATTTAAATCTGCGGGAGAATATTAACTATACGTTTTCCCACTGATTACGCAGAAAAGAAACGCAGATTCGGCAGATTTCAATTTACTTTTTGAAAATGTAATGGTTGATATGATTTAAATTTGCAGGAAATAATTAGGTTAATGCAGAAAAGAAATCACATGATAATTAGTCTTTAACTAAGCACAGCGTAACGATTGTAGGAATTAGCCTAATTAAACTGCTAAAAATCCCTTACTTTTGCATTTTAATCCTTTCTCTTTTGAAAACAGAACTTTTTGTTGTTACGCCACCTTTTACCCAACTGAATACTCCTTATCCAGCCACAGCGTATATCAAAGGATTTCTGAATACCAAAAACATTACTTCAACACAGGCTGATTTAGGTATCGAAGTTATTTTGAAGCTATTTTCGAAAAAAGGATTGCAGGATTTATTCAGTCATGCAGCGCAGGGTAGAAGTGTGGATGGTGGGAAGGCAATAAGTGATAACGCCAGGCGTATTCATGCCTTGCAGGATGAGTATTTAAAAACAATTGATGCGGTAATAGCTTTTTTGCAGGGGAAAAACCCAACCCTGGCATTACAAATCTGCAGCGACGATTTTCTCCCACAGGCTTCGCGTTTTTCGCAACTGGAAGAACTCGACTGGGCTTTTGGCGCCATGGGTACACAGGATAAAGCCAAGCACCTGGCTACGCTTTATCTTGAAGACATATCTGACTATATCGTAGAATGTATCGATGATAACTTTGGTTTTAGCCGTTACGCTGAGCGTTTGGGCAGGAGTGCCAATTCTTTCGACGAATTATATGAAGCTTTAGCCCAGACACCAACCTATATCGATCAGATCCTGATTTCGGTATTAAAAGAGAAGATTGAAGCTGTTGACCCAAAGCTATTCCTGATTTCGGTGCCTTTTCCCGGCAATTTGTACAGTGCTTTCCGCTGTGCCCAATGGGTTAAAGCCAATCATCCCGAAGTTAAGATTTCAATGGGTGGTGGTTTCCCCAATACTGAGCTGAGATCGTTGTCAGATGTACGCGTGTTCGAATTCTTCGATTTTATCACTTTAGATGATGGCGAACTGCCTATCGAACTGCTGTATCATAATATTACCCATCCCACCCCTGCAGCAGCTCACTTTTACAAAAGAACATTTCTGCTCGAAGATGGAAAGGTGGTTTACCGCAACGATGCTTTCAGAAATGACTACAAGCAGGCCGATGTAGGCACACCAGATTACAGTGATCTGCTACTTGACCGCTATATTTCAGTAATTGAAATCGTAAACCCGATGCACCGCATGTGGAGCGATGGCCGATGGAACAAACTAACCATGGCGCATGGCTGCTATTGGGGAAAATGTACTTTTTGCGATATTTCTTTAGATTATATTAAGGTTTACGAACCTGTTGCGGCTAAACTGATTGTAGACCGGATAGAGGATCTTTACAAGAAAACAGGTCAGAATGGTTTCCATTTTGTAGATGAGGCAGCTCCGCCAGCTTTAATGCGCGAGGTAGCCCTCGAAATTATCAGGAGAAAACTTGCGGTAACCTGGTGGACGAATATCCGTTTCGAAAAAAGCTTTACCCGCGATTTATGCCTGCTGTTGAAAGCTTCAGGCTGTATTGCAGTTTCGGGTGGACTCGAAGTAGCATCAGATCGTTTATTAAAACTCATTGACAAAGGTGTAACTGTAGAGCAGGTGGCAAGGGTAACCCGGAACTTTACCGAGGCAGGCATTATGTTACACGCTTATTTAATGTATGGTTATCCTACACAAACAGTACAGGAAACGGTTGATAGCCTGGAGATGGTGCGCCAGCTTTTTGAGGCAGGTGTGTTGCAATCGGGTTTCTGGCACCAGTTTGCGATGACAGCGCATAGCCCTGTAGGGATGTATCCTGAGAAATTTGGGGTAGTAAAGGAAACGGAAACAATCGGTACTTTTGCCAATAACGACATTAATTATATCGATAAAACAGGCATCGACCACAATAAATTCAGTTTCGGCTTAAAGAAATCGTTGTTCAACTTTATGCATGGTATCTGTTTCGATTACGAGCTGCAGGATTGGTTCGATTTTAAGATTCCGAGAACTAAAATACCAGCTGATTTTATTGAAAGGGCCTTAAACGATGATCAAAATTTTAACACCAAGCCTACGGCTAAAGTGGTTTGGATAGGCGGCAAGCCGGAGGTAGATTATTTTACCAAATCGAAAAAGGGGAATACCTGGGAGCTGGCCTCGCTAACTTTTCATGATAAAAAGGAAACCTTTACTGTACAGGCCAATAAAAATGAAGGCGAATGGCTGGCTAATATTTTAACCAAAATCGCTATCTCAAACGAGGGCGTAAGCACTTTTCAGGATATTAAAGCCGATTTTGAGCGTGAAAGGGAAAACTTCGAATTGTTCTGGTATTCGAAACCCATAAATACATTGCGGGAATACGGTTTATTGGTTTTGTAAGTCGTTTGTTTAGTACTTGCTCACGCTCGTTTTTAACGCCTGAGAAAGTAGCCGGGCGATTTAATCGACTAATCTAAAGTATTTGTCTATTGTTGGTGTCCTCACCGACCAATGCGCCATCTTCATTTAGGGCAGCATTTAATGAAATGAAGAATTTAATTAAATACTTTTTTAGTATTTGCTGATATAATTTATATCGTCCTACATATCAAGAAGATCTATTTAATAACCCGCACAATCCAAAAACGAGTGCAAGCACTACGTCTTCATTTTAAAATGCGTTAAGAAATAAATGATGCAGATAACAATGATAGAATTTAAAATCAACAACAGCCACGAAATAACCGATTTACGGTCTTTCATTAAAGCGATAAAAGAACTGGCATAAGCCATAACCATTAAGGCCAGAAACAGGTTTATTGTCGAAATTCCCAATAAACTATAGCCATTGTAGGTAAATACCAGGCATCCTAAAACCAGAAAGGTTGTTGAGGCAATATTGTAAACTTTATTGGGTTTCATAGGTGGGAGCTAATTTACCATGTAAGACTTATATGCGCAGATCTTCTGTCGGCCTAAATGCCTTACATGGTGTTTATATATTAATCGCAATGCGGAACGGTGAAAGTCCAGGTTTCTGAATCTCCGGTTGGGATGATAAAGCCGTTTCCTCTTGTGTTTTCGAACCACAGTTTACCTCTTAGTTTCTCTCTGGTACCTACTTCGTTCATGGTTGCACTATCATACAGGCGACCGTTAATCATCACATATTTAATTTTCTCCGAATTGCGGATATCATCAAGTGGGTTGGCATCCATAATAACCATATCGGCAAGTTTACCTACTTCTAATGATCCGATTTCCTTATCCATTCCTAAATAATGCGCGCCATTTAAGGTAGCGGCTTTAATGGCCTGTAAAGGTGTGAATCCGCCTTGTACCAGCATCCAAAGTTCCCAATGTGCACCAAGGCCCTGAATTTGACCATGTGCACCTAAATTAACTTTGGTACCACCATCTGCAATTTGCTTAGTCGCTTTTGCAATATCGATGTGGTTGTAATCACTGTATTCTGATGTAGTCCGGCGACGGGCTCTTGCATCAATAATCGAACGTGGTGTGTAGGTCATTAACTTTTCGTTTTCCCAAACATTGGTTCTGTCGTACCAGTAATTTTCACCCCACTGACCACCATAAGCCACAATTAAAGTAGGAGTGTAGCCTACTTCGGTATTGTTCCATAATGTAGTTACATCTTTATAAACCGGTAAAACTGGGATACTGTGTTCAATTCCGGTGTGACCATCGGCAACCATATTCATATTGGTAAAGAAAGTAGAACCACCCTCGGGTACAACCTCCATTTTTAATTGCCGGGCTGCTTCTAAAATCTGCTGGCGTTGCTCGCGACGAGGTTGATTGTACGATTTTACTGAGAAAGCACCTACAGCCTTTAACCTGCGTAAATTGGCCATAGCATCATCCAGGCTATTAATTACGACTTTAAAATCGCCGTCAGCACCATACAAAATAGAACCTGTTGAATATACTCTTGGCCCAACCATACGGCCAGCTTTAATCATTTCGCTCTGGCTAAAAACCATTTCTGTATTGCTCGAAGGATCGTGCGAAGTGGTAACACCAAATGCAAGGTTGGCCATGTAGCTCCAGTCGTTTTGCGGGGTAACCCCATCTGGGCTGGTACGTAAATGCGCATGCACATCAATAATACCCGGCATAATTGTTTTGCCGTTTACATCAATAACTTTAGCGTTGGCTGGGATGGTTACGGCATCAACTTTGCCAATGGCGGTTATTTTATTACCATCGGTCAGGATCGTTCCGTTTTCAATTACTTCTTCACCTTTCATCGAAATGATACGGGCGCCTTTTAAAGCTACAATTCCGGTTGGTATATCCGATTTAAGCACCAGATTAATATCGATTGATGTAGCCTGGGTTTTTGGTGTATTGCCATCAAAGTTGAAAGCGTTGTTTACATCAATGCTGTAATATTGAGGGCCTAATGTCCAGTGCAGGGTTTTACTATCGGCGCTCCACTGAATATAGGTACCACCATCGGTAGTAACTTTGGTTACCGGAATGGCTTTATTTCCTGCTGAAGCATCCTGAGCAGTACCAATATTAATCATCGGTGTGATGTACACGTTAAACAACTCGTTAAAAGCTACCCATTTGTTATCAGGGCTGATCACGAATTGGTTTGCATATTGCGAAGTGAAATGCGTACGTTCATTGGCACCGTTTAAATCAATACTTTTTAACGCTTTTTTACCATCGGCATAACTCTGGAAATAAATCCGGGTATCGGTGTTGTTAAACTGTGGACGGATGCCATTTTCTGATACTAAAGTTTTGGCACCTCCATTGGCAGCCATCATAAAAATACCGGTTCCGCGGCCATAATTATAGCCTAAAACATCGTTGCCGCTTCCTTTTCTGAAAACAATTTTATCGCCCTTGGTTGAATATTGAGGTGAATAATAAAAGCCTTTTTCATCACTTAAAGTAATGGTTTTGCCCGATTTATAGTCTGTTCTTTTAATGGCACCGCGCAATTCATCGCTCCAGGTGGTGTACACTACATATTTACCATCAGGACTAAAAGCAGGTTCGAATTCAAAATCCAAACCATTGGTTAATCGTTCAGGAGTTCCGGCCGGTAATTCCTGTTTGTACAAATACCCTGCAGCATTAAAAACAATAGTTTTTCCATCTGGCGAAGTAGTAAGCTGCCTCAACATTTTAGCTGAAAACTCATTGCTGAAAACCTGTTGTTCAAAGTGTAAAGCTTTTTGAACCGTTTGAATGGTATTGGCCTGAAAAGGAATGGTACTGTTAATCAATGTGCCGATTTCAGTTTTCCTGATTTTGCCTTTTGCATAATAGATCAGGCTTTTGCTATCTGGTGTCCACGCAAAGTTGGGATAAACCCCAAAAATAGCCCAGGTTTCCTGCTGATCGTGCGATAATTCTTCGCTTACCGGCCATTCTTCGCCGGTTTTAAGATTTTGTACATATAAAGTAGATTTTAACCTTACCCGTTTAACAAAAGCAATCAGGTTACCATCGGGCGATGCCTGTGGCCTGCATGCGCCACCTTGTTCGTTAATTAAGGTGTTTAGTTTACCTGTGGTTAAATCCAGCTGACGGATGGCATAAATCGTTCCGTTAGGATCTTTGCTGTATTCGAAATTTGGGCCAGGACTTACATCTTCACTAAAGTAAACATATTTCCCATCGGGCGAAACATTCGGCTCGCCTGCATCTTGTTGATCGTTTTTCCTTTTGGTTAACTGTACTCCATCGCCACCATTAATGCTGTACATCCACATTTCGCCTGCACCCAACGAACGGCCTGCTGTAAAGTGTTTACGGGCTACAATATATTCACTGTTTGGTGTCCAGGTGGCATTGTTCAATAACCTGAAGCTTTCTTTTGTGATCTGTTTCTTACCAGATCCATCACGGTTCATGATCCAGATATTATCGCCACCGCTTTTATCGCTGGTATACGAAATGTATTTTCCATTCGGACTAAAACGAGGCTGAACATCCCAGGCAATACCACCACTAATCAGTTTGGCTACACCACCTGTAACAGGCATTACGTAAATATCGCCCAATAAATCGAAAACAATTTCCTGTCCGTCTGCACTTACGTCGAGATTCATCCAGGTGCCTTCGTCGGTATTTAAAGTAAAGTTCTTGGTTATTCCCTGGTATTTTTCAATGTCCCATTTTTTTTCCTGGGCATTCGAACTTAAAAACATTAGGGAGAGGGCAGAGAGAAAATAAAGGTGCTTCATCAAATTTTTGATTAATTGTGCCGCAATTTAGTCAATATCAATAGCTTTTTTATAGTTTTGGTATCGCCGATTTATGACAGCAATAGACATTTTACAAAAATATTGGGGATACCAGGCTTTCAGGCCGCTGCAGGAAGATATTATTGCTTCGGTTTTAGAAGGGAAAGATAGCCTGGCGCTTTTGCCAACAGGAGGCGGAAAATCGATCTGTTTTCAGGTACCGGCACTGGTAAAAGAAGGGATCTGTATAGTGGTTTCACCATTAATTGCCCTGATGAAAGATCAGGTAGAAAACCTGAAAGCCAAAGGAATCGAAGCCATTGCCATTTATGCAGGTATGGGCAAACGCGAAATCGATATTTTGCTGGATAACTGTATTTACGGTAAGATTAAGTTCCTCTATTTATCACCCGAAAGATTGCTTTCTGACTTGGTTCGTGTAAGGATTTCTTACATGAATGTGAACCTGATTGCTGTCGATGAGGCTCATTGTATTTCGCAATGGGGTTATGATTTCAGGCCACCTTACCAGCAACTGGCTAAACTCCGCGAAATCCACCCGAATGTTCCGGTACTGGCATTAACGGCTACAGCTACGGCTTTTGTTCGTGAAGATATTGTGGCTAAACTCGAGATGAAAGATCCGCAGGTTTTTATTAAAAGCTTTGCCCGCGAGAATTTAAGCTATGTGGTTTTTGGTAACGAAGATAAATACAAAAAACTGATTGATATTTGCAGCAATGTAAAAGGCACAGGCCTGGTTTACGTACGCAACCGCAGGGAAACTGCCGAAGTAGCTAATTTTTTAAACCGTAATCAAATCAAGGCCGATTATTACCATGCCGGTCTGGAAAGGGATATCCGCTTTCAGAAACAGGAAGACTGGAAACAAAACAAAACCCGTATCATGGTGGCTACCAACGCATTTGGTATGGGGATAGATAAAGCGGATGTGCGTACTGTGGTGCATTTAGACCTACCCGAAAGTTTAGAAGCCTATTACCAGGAAGCTGGCCGGGCTGGTCGTGATGAAAAAAGGAGTTATGCAGTGTTGCTGGCCAATCAATCTGACGTGATGAGTCTAGAATCACGGTATCTGGATAGCTTTCCAACTCCTGATGAAATTAGAAAAATATATCATTACATGGGCAATTACTTTCAGCTGGCTTTTGGAGCAGGAGAGGGACTTACCTTTTCTTTTGATTTAGTTGATTTTTGCAAACGTTTTAATATTAGTGTTTTAAAAACAATTTCGGGCTTAAAATTTCTGGAGCATGATGGTTACCTCACGCTTTCCGAAAGTGTGTTTTTGCCTTCTCGCATCATGTTTATTGCCAGTCATGAAGATATTTACCGTTTCCAGATCGAAAATAGAGCTTACGATGGCGTTATTAAGACCATATTGCGTTCGCATGGAGGGGCTTTTGATGGTTTTGTGAAAATAAATGAGGCAGATCTGGCCAAACGAACCGGCTTATCTTATCGCGATGTTATTGCTTTATTAAACAAACTGCAGGCGCTTGAACTGCTTAGCTATATACCACAAACAGATCAGCCACAATTGCAATATATCCGTGCTCGGGTAGATATGGATCATTTCGATCTGGATGTAAAATACCTGAGGCTAAGGAAAGAAATTTTGCACAAACAAATCAACGCCGTAGTTCAATATGCATCTTCTAACATTTGCAGGAGTATACAGCTGCTTGAATATTTTGATGAACAAAATGCTGCTAAATGTGGTGTATGTGATGTTTGCCTGGCCGAAAAAAGGGCAGAGAACCAAAGTCAACTGTTTGATGAAATAGAATTTGAAATCATTTCGCTGCTGCAACAAGAGCCCCTGGCGCTCGATGATTTGGTAATGAACATCAAAAATGGCGCTGAAAATGAACGCATCGAAATTATCCGTGAATTATTAGATGCGGGCAAGATAAAAACTGATGGGAAGAAGTATTATCTTTAGCGGGTTAAAAATGGTTAACTGTTTAAATTGTGGGAATTGGTTATTGTATAGCCTATCTCATTTAACAATTTGGCAAAATTACAATTAACCCGTTAACCGACTAAACAGTTAACCTCCTTAAAACTAAATGATAGAAAAAAACAATAAGAAAACCATCCGCTCATGGGCTTTCTTCGATTGGGCAAACTCTGCCTATAACTTGGTTATTACCTCAACTATTTTCCCGGCTTATTACACCATTATTACCACTACTAAAGAACATGGTGATAAGGTAACCTTCCTTGGCCGCGCTTATGTTAATACTTCGCTATCTAACTACGCACTGTCTTTCGCTTATCTGATTATGGCGCTGGCTTTACCTATTTTATCATCAATTGCCGATAGAAGGGGAAATAAGAAGTCATTTATGAAATTCTTTACCTATATGGGTGGTTTAGCTTGTATTGGCCTGTATTTCTTTAAACTCGATACTCTCGAAATGAGTATCATCCTGTTTGCTTTAGCAGCCATGGGTTATATTGGCGGGGTTTTATTCAGTAATTCTTACCTGCCCGAAATTGCTTCAGAGGAGCATCAGGACCGAGTAAGCGCGCAAGGCTTTTCTTATGGTTACATAGGTTCAGTTGTTTTGCAGTTAATCTGCTTTTTGTTTGTGCTAAAACCCGAATGGTTTGGCATTACCGATGCTTCTTTTCCGCCACGCTTATCATTTTTACTGGTTGGTGTATGGTGGATAGCCTTTTCGCAGATTCCTTTTTCAGTATTGCCCAACGGAACACCGCAAACCGATAAGGTTAAAACCAATATCATTAAGGATGGATTTAGTGAATTAACCAAAGTATGGGGACAGTTGAAACAGATTAAAAAATTGAAAGGATTTTTAATCTCATTCTTCTTCTATTCTATGGGTGTGCAAACCATCATGCTCGCTGCTGCAGGTTTTGCCGAAAAAACATTGAAACTTGGCACAGCTAAACTAATTGCCGTAATCCTGATTATTCAGCTGGTAGCTATTCCGGGCGCAATGTTGATGTCATACCTGGCCAAAAAAATCGGTAACGTAAATGTGTTGATAATGGTTGTATTGGTTTGGATTGGTTGCTGCGTGTACGGTTATTACATCACGAATCAGTACCAGTTTTATTCACTTTCGGCTATTGTGGGTTTAATTATGGGAGGAATTCAGTCATTATCGCGTTCTACCTATTCTAAATATTTACCTGTTGACACGCAGGATACGACCTCATTCTTTAGTTTTTATGATGTTACCGAGAAACTGGCTATTGTAATTGGCTTATTTAGTTTTGCTTACATAGAAGAAATCACTGGAAATATCCGTTATTCTATTATTGCTCTGGCGTCGTTTTTCATTATTGGTTTAGTCCTTTTATTTGTTTTGAAAAAAATCGAACGCAAAGAAGCACCAAAATTGTAAGTTTGTAGGCTAAAGAATATGATGAAAGTAGAATTATTTGTGCCCTGTTTTGTAGATCAGTTATATCCCGAAACCGCTTTTAATACCTTAAGATTGTTAGAGAAATCCGGTTACGAGGTTAGCTATAATTCAAAACAAACTTGTTGTGGACAACCGGCCTATAATGCAGGTTATTGGGATGAAGCTAAACAGGTAGGTACTAAATTCTTAAACGATTTTTCAGAAAATACTTATATCGTGGCGCCATCGGCATCATGTGTTGGAATGGTAAAAGGTGGTTTTAACGATCTGTTTACCAATACCATTGTGCATAACAAATGCCGGAGTTTACAATCGAATATCTGGGAGCTTTCCGATTTCCTGATTAAAATAGCTAAGAAAGATTATTTCGGTGCCGAACTGGAAGGAAAAGCCGTTTATCACGATTCGTGCAGTGCTTTACGCGAATGTAAAATTAAAGACGAACCCCGTCAGTTACTTTCAAAAGTACATGGTTTGGAAATGATCGAAATGGAAGATACCGATATGTGCTGTGGCTTTGGCGGTACCTTTGCGGTTAAATTCGATGCCATTTCTTCGGCAATGGCCGAGCAAAAGGTAAACCACGCCATGGCGCAAGGTGCCGATTATATCATTTCAACTGATTTATCCTGCCTGCTGCACCTGCAAGGCTATATCGATAAAAACAATCTGCCCATAAAAACCATGCACATTGCCGATGTACTTTGTAATGGCTGGCTGGAAAGTACCGAATACTAACTCCAAACCTATCAGGTTTTAAAAAAAAAACTGATAGGTTTTTTATGTAAAAGCATTTGTAAAAAATAAATTACAAGGGGGATTTGTGGCCTTTAATTGACTCGTTTAGTTAATCTTACTGTTTTAATTAACAATTTTTAACAAGCTTTACGTTAAATCTAAAATACCTTTGTTAAACCTTTTAAAGGCTTTAAACTCTAACTAGCAAATTCAAAACAAAATGAAAAAAATATTCATCGCTTTATTGGGTGTTTTATCTATTGCATCGGTTGCAAACGCGCAAAAGAAAAAAACTTCAGGAGCTATACAATTCGAAAACACGATCGATCCTGCAGCCATGGCATCTGCCAATGGTATTCAGCTAACCGATCAGATGAAAGCCAGAATGCCTTCATCAAGCAAAAGCAATTTTGAGTTATTATTTACAGCAACCAATGCGAGCTATATGCCGGTTGAAGAAACCGAGGATAGCAATGGTGCAGGTGGCGGTGGCGGCGGCATGGGCCGGATGATGATGCGTTTTGGTGGTGGTGGCGGTAACCGCGAGTACTACTATACTTTCGCAGATAAAGGTTTAACCGAAGTTTTCGACCTGAACGATACGACTTATTATATGCCAAGCAAGTTAACCCTTGCCAGTTCCGGACCAATTTCATCGTTCAGAATGGGTGGTGGTAATCCAAACGATACTACCAAAGCAAAACCTGCCCCGGCTCCAAAAATTGAAGTGGTTAAAACCGATTCTACCAAACAGATTTTAGGTTTTACCTGCCATCAGGCTATTGTAAGATCGACCAGAGCCATTAAAATTTTAGATATGGATAAAAACGTGGTAGAAGAAACTAAAATCTGGTATACCAACGATTTAGGCTTTAATTTTTCTCCTAATCCAAACATGTGGACCGAAGGTGCGGTTTTAGCTATCGAAGGCAGAGGAAACAGCTCAATTGCTAAAAGCATTGAGTACAGAAACGTAAGTGCGAAAGACGTAACAGCACCTAAAAAAGCAAAACTGATTACTGCCGATGAGTATAAAACTAAAATGGAGAACATGATGAAACGTTTTAGACAAAACAGACCAGGTGGCGGTGCTGGCCAGGTTAGAGTATTTGGTGGAGGCGGTAATTAAGCGCATACAAACAACAAAACATAGCAGCCTGTTCCATTTATGGGGCAGGCTTTTTTTGTATCATTTTTGAAGAGATTAAATGTATTCTTGACATATTATATCATAATGGCTATTATTGGGGTCAGATTATAACCTAACCATAGTGATTACAGCAGAAAATAAAGCTAACTTACTGGCTACTAAGCAGCATTTCGAAATTTTAGATGGATTAAGGGGCGTGGCCGCCATTGTGGTGGTTATTTACCACTTTATGGAAATTGCTATTACCGACTATAACAAGAATTTTCTCTCGCACGGCTTTTTGGCTGTCGATTTCTTTTTCTGTTTATCGGGTTTTGTAATTGCATATGCATACGATACCAGGGCAGAACATATCACTTTAATACAGTTCATTAAACTGCGGTTGATTCGTTTACATCCGCTGGTGGTAATTGGTTCTGTACTGGGACTGCTAACCTTCCTATTCGATCCTTATAGCGATTTTTATGCTATTTACGGATTTGGAAAAACACTTTTACTGTTTTTAGCTTCTGCATTTCTGATTCCTTATCCGGCAATGCCCGAGCGTTACACCAATTTATTTTGCCTGAATGCTCCTGCTTGGTCGTTATTTTGGGAATACATAGCCAATATATTTTATATCCTCATCCTCTTCAAGCTCAGCAAACAAATACTAACTGTATTGACTGTAATAGGAGCGGCCTGCATTTGTTATATAGCTGTGATCCATACCAATGTAAGTGGAGGCTGGGGAGGTCAGAACTTCTTTGATGGCGGTGCAAGGGTGCTTTTCTCTTTTATGGCCGGGATGATGGTTTATCGTTTCAACTGGATTATTAAAAATAAGCTGGGTTTTATAGGTGTTAGCATCCTGTTGTTGATTGCCTTCTTATTTCCTTACCGCGATCAGTACAACTGGATTACCGAGCCCATAATTGTAATCCTATATTTTCCATTACTGGTATCGCTTGGTGCAGGAGCTGTGCTAAACCCTGCTTTAAAAAATGTATGTAAACTATCGGGAGAAATATCTTATCCGCTTTACATGACGCATTATCCTTTTGTGTGGATTTACTTAACCTATGTAGCAGTAGTGAAACCAACAGGCATGATGCTTTTTGGTGTTATCCCGGTTTCGGTAATACTTTTAATTGTTCTGGCTTACCTCATTATGCGCTTTGTAGATGCACCTTTGCGTAAATATTTGAAGGATAAGTTTTTGCGTGCTACTTAAATGGTTAACCATATAAGGCATTTTAGTACATAAAGTGTGTAAAATATAGAAACGTTGCTCCGTGTATCCGTGGCGTTTTGCTTCAGAAACACATAGAATTCTCGTTATTGCGAGGAATGAAGCCTGCCTGTTGCAGGCAGGCTTCGTCGGCTGAAAAAGCGTTCTCGCAATGACGACCCCGAAAAATCCGTGTTAATCCGTGCCTCCGTGGCATGATACTTCACTTCAACTAAAACTTGCTTTTTGACCGAAAAATCCCTATATTTGCAGCAAATTAGTATCACATTGTAAGTGATCTTTTAAAACTTTTTTATTAAACTTTAAATCATAGTTGTAGATGATTAACATTACTTTACCTGATGGTTCTGTCCGTCAGTACGAAAAGGGCACTTCTGCCCACCAAATTGCATTGTCAATTTCTGAGGGTTTAGCCCGTAACGTTTTAGCCGCTGAGGTTAATGGTGAAGTTTGGGATTCAACAAGACCGATCGAGTCTGATTCGTCGGTTAAATTGTTAACCTGGAACGACGCAGCCGGTAAATCAACTTTTTGGCATTCATCAGCCCACTTAATGGCCGAAGCTTTAGAAGCCCTTTATCCGGGAACTAAATTTGGTATTGGTCCGGCAATTGAAACAGGCTTTTACTACGATGTAGATTTCGGCGATCAGGAATTTTCTTCTGATGATTTCAAGGCCATCGAAACTAAAATAATTGAACTGGCTAAACAAAAAGAAACTTTTGTACGCGAAAGTGTAAGTAAAGCCGATGCCATCAAATATTTCACCGAGAAAGGTGATGAGTACAAGCTCGATCTAATTGATGGTTTGGAAGATGGAAAAATTACTTTCTATACCCAGGGTCAATTTACCGACTTATGCCGTGGTCCACACATTCCGAATACTGGCTTTGTAAAGGCTGTAAAACTCATGAACGTAGCTGGTGCATATTGGAGAGGTGATGAAACTAAAAAACAGTTAACCCGTATATATGGCGTAACTTTCCCTAAGGCGAGCGAGCTTACCGAATATCTGGCAATGATTGAGGAAGCTAAAAAACGTGATCACCGTAAATTGGGTAAAGAGCTCGAATTATTTGCTTTCTCAGAAAAAGTAGGCATGGGTTTACCATTGTGGTTACCAAAAGGAACTGCTTTGCGCGAGCGTTTGGTTAATTTCTTAACCAAAGCACAGGCTAAAGCAGGTTACGAGCAGGTGGTTACTCCACACATCGGCCATAAAAACCTGTATGTAACTTCTGGTCACTGGGAAAAATATGGTAAAGATTCGTTCCAGCCAATTAAAACTCCGCAGGAAGGAGAGGAGTTCTTCTTAAAACCGATGAACTGCCCGCACCACTGCGAGATTTATAAAACAAAACCACGTTCGTACAAAGATCTTCCGGTTCGTTTTGCAGAGTTTGGTACTGTATACCGTTACGAACAAAGTGGCGAATTACATGGTTTAACCCGTGTTCGTGGCTTTACTCAGGATGACGCGCACTTGTTCTGTATGCCAGAGCAGGTAAAAGACGAGTTTAAAAAAGTAATCGATCTGGTACTTTATGTATTCAAATCGTTAGGTTTCGAAAACTACACCGCACAGGTTTCGTTAAGAGATCCTGAAAATAAAGCGAAGTACATTGGTTCTGATGAAAATTGGAGATTATCGGAAACTGCAATTATTGAAGCTGCTGCCGAAAAAGGCTTAAATACAGTTGTAGAATATGGTGAAGCGGCCTTTTATGGTCCTAAGCTCGATTTTATGGTTAAAGATGCTTTAGGTAGAAAATGGCAGTTGGGTACCATTCAGGTAGATTACAACTTGCCTGAGCGTTTCGAGCTGGAATATACAGGTAGCGATAACCAGAAACACAGACCGGTAATGATCCACCGTGCGCCGTTTGGTTCGTTGGAAAGATTTATTGCAGTTTTGATTGAGCATTGTGCCGGAAACTTCCCGTTATGGCTAAGTCCAGAGCAGTTTATCATTCTTCCTATTTCAGAAAAATATGAAGATTATGCAAAAAAAGTTTTAGATGAACTAAATAATTCCGATATTCGCGGGCTGATTGACTTTCGCGATGAGAAAATCGGTCGTAAAATACGCGACGCGGAGGTTAAAAAGATCCCATATATGCTCATTATCGGCGATAAAGAGATGGCAGAAGGAAAAGTTTCTGTTCGTAAACACGGTGAGGGAGATTTAGGCGAAATGACGTTGGAAGAGTTCAACAATTTATTAAGAAAAGAAATAACAGTTTAAATTAAAATAGTACAAATTTGGCATTAGGAAGACCAGGATTTAACAGGGGACCACGTCCACCTTTTAAGAAAAAAGAAGCAGAGCATAACATTAATCAGTATATAAAATCGCCTGAAGTGCGTTTAGCTGGCGATAATGTTGAACCGGGGATTTATCCTTTGGCGAAAGCTTTGGCACTTGCTGATGAACTGGAATTGGATTTGGTAGAGATTTCTCCAAATGCCGTACCACCGGTTTGTAGGATTATTGATTACAGTAAATTTGTTTACGAGCAAAAGAAAAAGCAGAAAGAAATTAAAGCTAATGCCAAACAAACTGTAATTAAAGAGATCCGTTTTGGTCCTAACACCAACGATCACGATTTCCAGTTTAAATTAAAACATGCAGTAAGCTTTTTAGAGAGCGGTGAGAAAGTTAGAGCTTATGTGCATTTTAAAGGTAGAGCAATTGTGTACAAAGAACAGGGAGAAATTTTATTGTTAAAGTTTGCCCAGGCTTTGGAGGATGTAGGAAAAGTAGAGTTATTACCAAAGTTAGAAGGTAAACGCATGTTCCTTACTGTTGCGCCTAAAGTAGCAAAAAAATAAAAACAATTTTATAAATTAAATAACAGGTTATGCCAAAAATGAAAACCAATTCCAGTGCTAAAAAGCGTTTTTCGCTTACTGGAACAGGTAAAATCAAAAGAAACAAAGCATACAAAAGTCACATCTTAACCAAGATGAGTACTAAACGTAAACGTGCGCTTGGAAATGCAGGAATTGTAACAGATGCAGATTCAGGTAACGTAAAACGTATGCTTTGCATCGGAAAGTAATTCATTAATTTCACCAGGTATCAGGCATTAAAGTTCCTTAGTTGGACGCCGCTTACCAAAAAACAACAACAACATGCCACGTTCGGTAAACGCAGTAGCTTCGAGAAGAAGAAGAAAAAAGATCCTTAATTTAGCCAAAGGTTATTGGGGAGCAAGAAGTAAGGTTTATACTGTTGCTAAAAACACAGTAGAAAAAGGTTTGCAATATGCATACCGTGACCGTAAAGTTAAGAAAAGAGAATTCCGCGGATTGTGGATCCAACGTATCAACGCTGGTGCACGTCAACACGGTATTTCTTACTCTCAATTAATCGGTAAATTAGCTTCAAAAGAAATCGGTTTAAACCGTAAAGTATTGGCTGATTTAGCAATGAATCACCCCGAAGCTTTCAAAGCTGTAATTGATGCAGTAAAATAGAAATTTTCGCTCAGGCGATAATCATATTTAAAAAAGGGAACCAAATTGGCTCCCTTTTTTAATGAACTTAACTCTGATCGTCTGTTTCGGCATCCGGTGCATTCTTCTGAACAGATTCGATACCGTTATCTCTGGCCGAAGTACTTTCGTACATTTCGCTCGAGCCTATAATTTGCCCGTTGGTTGCTTTTAAGCTAAAATAGTGCTTGCCATTGCTCGATGTTTTCTTCTCAAATTTCGAATCATCCTGAGCATTCTTTTTAACGGACTCGATTCCATTTTCACAGCTTGATTTTGCAACATAGCCTTCGCTGGCTAAAATAACCTGACCATTGCCGGCCTTCAGATTAAACTGATACTCGCCGTTAGTCCTTTTAGTAATCACAAATTTTCCCATAGTGCTGATTTTAATTATTTGGTTTAAAATGCTATTTACTTAAAGTTATAAAAGTTTGTAGGCAAAATCAATATCAGTGTAAGAATTAAAAGTATGTTAACGTAGGGGTTAAATGATAGAAAATCGAGATCGTCATTCCCTCGCAAGAGGGAATCTTAATGCATTATGCTTAAGATTCCCATCCAATAGCTGTAGGATGAGCACAACAGAATGAAATTTTTAAATAGATTTCTCGACTCCGCTGCACTTTGCTCGAAATGACGAGACTGGAGTGACTGTTGCTGATATTGATTTTTATCCAATAATTAAGCCTACCATTGACAGACCCGATAGAAGAATCTGAAGCGCAGCGAAATGGAGAGATCTTTAAATAGATTTCTCTGCTACGTTATACTTCGCTCGAAATGACGATACTTTTTATTAGTATAATCCCAGTTCTGCTAAGCTGGCAAATTGTAAGCCATCCTGTGCCGAATTGGCTATAATTTTAAAATACTGAAAGGTTTTGGCGCTTCCAAAATCAAAATACTGTGGCCCATTTGCATTTTGTGCCACATAATTGTTTACCGAAGTAAAGTTTACGCCATCTGTACTGGTTAACAGTTCGAAATTCTTAATTGCCCTTTGCAAACCGCTTCTTTGTGTTAAACTTAAACCCGTAGCAGTTTTCGAAGCACCCAAATTAATTACCAGATTATGCGGATAGGTAGTTGCAGAGCTCGACCAGCGTGAGTGCCAGTAAGTACTTGCGTTTCCATCAATTAATCTGATTGCCCTGCCATTTGTAGCACCTTCGCCACTGGTTTCTTCCGAGCTAAAAGAAGCAATACTCCAGCCTGTTTTACTTAACTCGTTTTTAGTTGAAAAGGTTAGCACCGGCAAACCTCCCGAAAAAGTATAGGAATAAATCTGTTCGGTTACCGTACCGTTATCATGTACCAGTTTCACTTTCAGTTCGTAAGGAATTCCATCTGCTTTTTCCTGTAAATCGGCAATTGGCATTACTACCCTGAAGCTGTCGGTACCAATCTTTTTCGACTCCCAGGTGATGGCATTGTAATCTTTGTTTACACCAGTACCTTCATTACCTACGTTTGGATCGTTGTAATACAGTATACTGGTTACATTACCTGTTGAAGTAAACTTACCCGATACCACGATTGATGCAAGACCGCTATCATAGCCGGCATAGATTTTAGGAATGTTGGTTGTAACCGAACCATAATAGGTGTTGGAGTTATTGTTGAAAACCTGGTTAGCGTTCAAAATAGCAGCATCAGCAGCAGTTAAGAAGGTAGGGCTTTTACCCAGTGTTCCGTTACCGGCCCACATTAACGCCATACCTAGTGTAGAGTTTTCAGAAACTTTTTGTCTGTTGTGTGGTAAATTTAAACCATGGCCTAGCTCGTGTACCATACCACCAAACCAAACACTGAAACGGTTACCTACTGCTGTGCTTAAACCAAGGTTGGCAATATCCATTTCTTCGTAATCAAGCGCATAGCACCATTTACCCGTACCGTAAAAAGGGCCACCACTTGGCGTACCATTTGAGCCAATAGAGTACCTTGGTATAATAATTAAGGTATGGTCGCTGGTTTTATCAGCAGGGTGAGCAGCAAAATAAGCGTTTATTTCGCTGGCTACAGCACCCGAACCACCTGAATAAGGATAACTGCTTTTTGGTAAGCTTCCTCTTATGGTTAAGATTTTTACACCACCTGAGCCATCATCGGCCAAACCAAAGGTTTTGTTGCCATAACCATTCCGGTTCATTTCCTGTTTGTACCAGTCCTGGGTCCACAATAAAAGATCACTTAACCTCTTACGGTAACCGGCTAAGGTATCCAGATCGTTAGGCACAAAGTACACTACATTTACATTACGCGTTTGCGTAATAATGTTCGCTGTAGCCATTTTATGACTTAGCGTAGGCATTTTTTCCTCAGGTTGTAGGGTTTGTGCCTTTTTACAAGATAGGGTAAACAGACAGGCGGAGACAAGGCCTGCAAAAAGTAGACTGTTTTTTTTCATTAGATAATTTTTAGGTTAGGAATTTGATAATATGCAATTGGTTAATAATGCCTTCTTTAACGTGCCGACCTCAGCCACATGTTCTGATTTTCATAAAATATGAAGATCACATCATCAATATTTGCCAAACCTGGCCACTATTCCTCTACTTTTAGTTAAAAATGGAGCGTAATAAGTTAGTTTCCTTTTGTTTTGTAATCCTTAAGTTACACACAGTAAGTATACTTCGTTAAAATAAATCAGCGCAAACGTTTGTGTTATAATTGTCGGAAATACATTTAATAGTTAATCCTGAAAAACATAACCCCCGGTTTTTATAACTTTTATTTCGGATGACAAAAAATGTGCTGATTATAACACGCAAACGTTTGATTGCTCAGTCAGGTTAAGCCGTAAGAACTTGTGTTTTTGCCGTTATTTCCGGGATGTATTATTTATTAGGCTTTTAAGCTTTGTTTTTGTTGCAGAAGTGCTTAAGTAAAAATAGTTTCATATTTTATTGCAAAAAGTTGAAACCATAGCCACTTAAAATCTGGTCAAGAGGAGGGCAGGCAGGTAAAAATACCATCAAATAATTGACGGTAGTACTAAGCCATAACACAGGAAAGTATGGTGGTTTTAGCCCAAACTATTGGTAAATTTCATCCTGATTCCGCTTTGAAAGTTGAGGATTATTTTGAAGATTTCAACAAGGGTTACCTTTTCAATTTTGGTCAGTGTATCGATTTCAATAAAGTTATTTGGCGCCGACTGGTGGTTAATGATTAAATTGGCCTGGTGTTTCAGCCTTAAACCCATCAAATAATAATAGGATTGCGAAAGTTCGTTAAACTGCTCTTCTGTAAATATACCAAGTTCTTTTAAAGTTTTTAAACGTTCTCCGGTATTTTCTTTCTGAAAAATCCTGTTCTGCAAGGCATAAACCCTGGCCAGATCAACAATGGGTGTCATGGCGGTTTTTATATCGAAAACCTCTTTCTTATGTATTTTCTGCGTGCGGATGTTTCTGAAATAGGTGAGTGGTGGTTCGTACAGCAAAGCATTTTTAGCCAAATAGACATAAAATTTTTCTATCGGTTTCTGCAGTTCTTCATCCACAAAAGACCTTAAACTTTCCATGATACTTAAATCGCCATAAATTGCCCTGCAATCGAAAAAAGCTGCAAACTTTACCGCTGCTTCGGGTAAAGCTTCTTCGATCCAGTTTTTGTAATTGTATTTCCAGTGCGATAAAGAATGCGTCCAGTTCGGATTGGTAGCCATGTAATCGCCATCACAATACACAAAACCTACGTAGTTCAGGTTATCTGAAACCTGCGTAGCCAGATCGAGAAAATAGGAGCGTACGGCAGCACGTTTATCTTCAGGGGTATCCTCATAAATAATGGCATTGTCCTGATCGGTTTTAAGGCTCAGCTCTTTACGGCCTTCGCTGCCCAAAACCATAAAAACAAATTTTGCAGGCGGTGGCCCGAGTTTGGCAATTACATCTTCAATAATTTTGAACGAAATGGTATCGGCAATGGTAGTAACTACCTCGTTTACAATTTTAGCATGAACTCCTCTGTTTAATAATTGAGCAACAATATGCGGCACTTTTTGCCACTTCAGCTTCAGGTCGCTAGTGTTTACCGCCGATTTTACCGACTGAATAAAAACCAAAGGAGATTCTGCCTGCTCGCTCAACAGCCTGTTCCGGCTCAAAAAACCAACATAATTGCCGTTATCATTTACCAGCAAATAGCGCGATTTTTTACTGAACATCATCAAAATAGCCTCGTAAACATAAGCATCGGGCGTTATGGTTACAATATTCCTGTCCATAACCGTTTCAATAGCTAAGCCTGCATTTAACTGTTTGGCAATAACTTCATCTCTTAAAGTAATATCGGTTACAAAGCCCACATAACCTTGTGCTTCATCTTTAACAAATAGGCAGCTGGTTTTCTGTTCGGCCATTTTAATTGCCGCTTCAAAAATTGGAGTGGCAGGATCGCAACTCACTATTTTCTTGAAAGTGATATCTCCGATGCGGGCTGTATAAATGCGGTCGGCTAATTTATCTTCCATTAAAAATTCCTTTTAAAATTTTTTTGAATGAAAATGCTTTTGCTTTCTTCTTTTCGCGATTAAAGCTATGTTGCTGACTATAAACAGCTGATAAGCTGATTTTTTTACTTTCTATAAGGTGGAAGAATATTTTAGCGGCACTCAATGCATCAGACAACGCGTTATGCATATTCTCTGGTACCTCATTAAATAATATGGTATAAAATTTATCGAGTTTTAGGTGGCTGATTACAGAATCGGTAATATATAAAGCACTCGTTTTCATGGTACAGAAAAAGGACAGGTCTTTAAAAACATCTTCTTTGCCTATTCTAAACAGCTCAACATTCACCATGTGGTAATCGAGTTCGATAAAATGGCCTACAACCAAAGGTTTATACTTTTTAATATCGGCATAAAACCTGAGCATAATTTTTTCTTTATCTTCTCCATGCACCCGTAAATATTCGGGGCTTATGTTATGTATTTTTTGCGCTGCCTTATCTATAACAATATCTGTATTGCTCAGGTAATGGTTTTCGCGTTTCACTTCCTGATAATTAGCATCATAAACTATCCAGGCGATCTGCACAATATGCGGCCAGTTATTTTCTTTGGCATAAGGTGCCGACCAATTTTTAGGCAGCCCGGATGTTTCGGTATCCACTACGAGGAAGTACGCTTGCAAAATGCTTGGTTAGGTTTACAGTTAAAGACTGATGTTCACCAAAGATAATTAATAACGGTCATAAATGATAACAATTTTAGGATATAGCCACACTAAATAATATTTTTAAATTGTTAATATATTATTTGATAAAGTAAAAGATTTGAACTTATTTGCCTTAAAAATTACTTGAAATTATGCTCTCACGATTATTTTGCGTTATCGCATGTATTATGTGTTTGGGTTCTGCTTTTGCCCAAAAGAAGCTTGCTGAAAATATGCACTTCAAAAAGCTGCCTAATGGCCTGGAGGTATTGGTTGTTGTAGACCGTACTGTACCACTAGCTACCATCGAAATGGCTTGTAGAAATGGTTCGTTTACCGAAACCGACGAGTTTAACGGACTGAGCCATTTATATGAGCACCTGTTCTTTAAGGCGAACAAAGATTATCCTGATTTTGAAAGCCTTAATGGCAGGATGAACGATTTGGATATCAACTCAAACGCTACTACCAGAGAAGAAGTAGTGAATTACTTTTTTACGCTTCCGGCTGCGAATTTAAAGGCTGGCTTAAGCCTGATGAATTCTTCTATCCGTTATCCGAAGTTTATAAAGGAAGATATGGCACTCGAAAATGAAGTCGTAAATGCCGAGTTCACCCGTCACGAATCGAGTCCGATTTTTGCTTTAATGGAAGCCAACTCGCGCCACATGTGGGGTACAAATTATTCGCGGAAAAACGTAATCGGCAGTCATGAGGTAATTTTATCGGCCACTCCTTCAAAAATGGATTCGATTAAAAACAAATATTACTGGCCTAACAATTCGGTGCTGGTTATTGCCGGCGATGTAAAAGTTGATGATGCCTTTAGCTATGTTGATTATATTTTTAGTGGCTGGAAACCCTCGAAAGTAGATCCTTTTGTGAAATGGCCTATTCCCGAATTTCAACCGCTTACTAAAAACGATTATTATCTGGTAGAATCGAATAAAAGCCCTGTGCCATATATGTTGTTTAGCTGGCATGGCCCCGATACGCGTAACGATATCCCGGCAACTTATGCTGCAGATGTGTTTTCGTTTATTGTTAACCAGAACGGTTCGAAAATGAAACAGGCTTTAATTAACTCGGGACTGGCTCAGGAAGCGGATGTAAATTACTATACGCAGAAATATACCGGCCCTATCAGTTTAATGGTGAGCCCAAATCCGGCCAAGGTGAAAGAATGTTATGATGAAGTGTTAAAGCAGATTTCGCTTTGGGCCAATGAAGATTATTTGTCTGATTTGCAGATCGAGCGGGCTAAAAGATTATTATCAATCGAACAAGTTGAAAGGAGAGAAGTAACCTCTGATTACGCGCATTTACTTTCCTTCTGGTGGGCATCGGCTTCAATAGATTATTATACCCATTACGAAGAAGAGGTAAACAAGGTAACCAGAAAGGATTTACTGGATTATGTACATAAATACATTAAAGATAAGCCTTACTGTGCTGGTTTAATGATGGACAATGCGAGTATGAAAACGGTAAAACCCGAAACATTTTTTAAATCGACAAATTAAGCTGATCTCATGAAAAGAATTATATTTTTTATTGCCTTTGTGGCATTATTCCAATATAGCCACGCCCAAACTAAAGCCATTTCATTTGATGTTAATGGCTTGAAAGTAATTTTAAAACCAACTGAAAAAGAAACGGTTAGCATTAGCATGTTTTTTAAGGGTGGTGTAATGAATTATACTGCCGAACAAGCAGGAATAGAAAACCTGGCTTTAGCATCAGCGGCTACTTGCGGCACCAAAAATTATAGTGTAGTCGATTATCAGGAGCTGGCAGATGAATACGGAATCGCTATTTCAGGTTCTTCTACAACAGATTATGGAACCATTAGTATGAACTGTATTTCCAAATATCTCGATCAGGGATGGAAGCTGTTTTCGGATGCTGTGGTGAATCCTGCTTTTGATAAAACTGAATTTCAGACTACTAAAGAACGGATGATCTCGGCTATTTACCACAGCCAGTCTGATCCCGAAACCAGAGTTGAACAAATGAGCATGGAGAGCATGTTTAAAGATTCGCCATATAGTATTAACCCATTGGGCAGCAGTAAAACAGTAGGTGGATTTACCGCCGAAATGGTAAGTAACTACTACCATAACGAGTTGTTAAACAAAAATAAAATGTTCCTCGTTGTTGCAGGTAAGATTACCAAAGAAGCTTTGGAACAAAAAATACAGGCATCTTTTAAGGAGCTTAAAGGGAAACCTTACACTCCTCCGGTTTACGATCGTAAAATGCTAACCGGAGAACGTTTGGTAGTTGAACAAAGGGATATTGCCACCAATTACATGAGTTGCATTATGAATGCACCCACCATGAACAGTCCCGACTATCATGCCTTTGTATTGATTATTAATGCATTAAGCGGAAGTATGAATTATGAGTTGAGGACACGTTTAGGTTTATCATACGCGCCGGGTGCTACCATTAAGACACAGCAGATTCCGTATAGTTCTATGTTTGTAAGCACTACACAACCGAAGAAAGCTTTTCAGGCTATGGTAACAGTATACAACAACATTAAAGAGGGAAAATACAGTCAGCGCTACCTCGATGCTTTGAAAAAAGACCATCGCGATGGTTATTACAGGCATCAGGAAAGTGCAAGCTCTATTGTAGAAGATTTGGGAGAGGCTGAAGTACTGGGAAGTTACACGCTGGTAGAAGATATGGTGCCCAACTTTAACAAAGTAACCTTAGCTGATATGAAAGATTCTTTTACAAAATACCTGAAAGGTGCAATTTGGGTTTATCTGGGCGATGAACAGGTAGGGAAGGCTGCATTTCAATAATGAGCTTATTTTGAAGAGGATCGTCTTTTAGTGTGTAGTGGAGAAATCTGATTAAAGATCTCTCCACTACGCTTTGCTTCGGTCGAGATGACGATTGGCTTACTTGTGCATGAGCAGATAAACCACTGCCGCTAAAGTTGAGCCAACTATAGGACCAACTATCGGCACCCAGGCGTAATCCCAACCGCTGCTGCCTTTACCTTTCATTGGAATCAATGCATGGATAATCCTTGGGCCTAAATCCCTGGCCGGGTTAATGGCATACCCTGTGGTACCACCTAAAGCCAAACCGATTACCCAAACCAAAAATGCAACGGGTATAGCACCAAGCGAACCTAAGCCAATTGGCGTAGTGTTTTCTTTAGTGCCCATACTGGCATCTGTGAAGTAGAAAATCACAAATATTAGCACAAACGTGCCGATAATTTCTGAAACCAGATTGGAAGCATTATTTCTGATAGCCGGAGCAGTGGCAAAAGGAGCAGCTTTTAACCCTTGATCTTCGGTAGCATCGAAATGGTCTTTGTACATTACCCATACCAGAAATGAACCTGTCATTGCGCCAGCCAGTTGTGATAGGATATAAAAAGGTACTAAAGACCAGCTAAAACCTTTGCCAATGGCTAAGCCCAAAGTAACGATCGGGTTTAAGTGTGCGCCACTGTATGGTCCGGCTACTACTACGCCAACAAATACGGCGAGCGCCCAGGCGGTGGTAATGGAAATCCAGCCACCATTGTTTCCTTTTGTACCTTTAAGTACAACATTGGCTACCACGCCATTACCCAAAAGGATCATGAGTGCGGTGCCAATAAATTCTGCGAGATATATGTTCATACGTTAAATTCTTAAGCGAATATCTTATTTTTAATCTTCTGCGTTTACCCTGGCTGCTTTTACAGCCCTGTTCCAGCCTTTTATTCTGGCAGTATTGTCTACACCTTCCTCAGCTACAAAAGTGGTATCTATTTTCCACTGCGATCTGATTTGGTCGATATTTTCCCAGAAACCGGTAGCTAAACCGGCCAGATAAGCTGCGCCAATGGCTGTAACCTCGGTTACTTTTGGTCTGATCACTTTACAATTCAACAAGTCGGCCTGGAACTGCATTAAAAGGTTATTGGCCGTAGCGCCACCATCTACACGGAGTTCGGCAATGTTTACACCAGCATCGGCTTCCATTGCTTTTAAAACATCCATGGTTTGGTAGGCAATGCTTTCAAGTGCAGCGCGCGCAATATGCGATTTATTGGTGCCGCGGGTTAAGCCAGTAATGGTTCCGCGTGCATGTTGATCCCAGTGTGGTGCCCCTAAGCCAGCAAAGGCCGGCACTACGTACACACCATCGGTATCTTTTACTTTTTTAGCTAAAGTTTCTACATCAGCCGATTTGGAAATTAAACCCATTTCGTCGCGAAGCCATTGTACTACTGCGCCGCCGATAAAAATACTGCCCTCTAAAGCGTATTGCACCTCGCCGTTAATCTGCCAGGCAATGGTAGTTAGTAAATTATTTTCCGAAATTTTAGGTGTTGTTCCAATATTCATCAACATAAAACAGCCGGTGCCGTACGTGTTTTTTACCATCCCCACTTCGGTACACATCTGGCCAAATAAAGCCGATTGCTGATCGCCGGCAATACCTGCAATAGGTATTTTAGCCGCCAAAATCTTTCCTGCTGTTTCGCCATATACCTCGCTCGATGATTTAACGGTTGGCAACATCTGTTTAGGAATACCAAATAGTTCTAGCAATTCATCATCCCAGCTTAAGGTGTGAATGTTGTAAATCATGGTACGCGAGGCGTTCGTTACATCGGTAACGTGTTTTTCGCCTGCGGTTAATTTCCAGATCAGCCAGCTGTCAATGGTTCCGAAAGCAAGCTTGCCTGCTTCGGCTTTTTCTCTAGCGCCTGCTACATTTTCGAGGATCCACCTTACTTTGGTGGCCGAAAAATAAGCATCTATAATCAGTCCGGTTTTTCCCTGTATCCTCCCCGAAAGGCCCTGAGCCTTGATTTCATCACAATAAGCAGAAGTGCGCCGGTCTTGCCATACAATAGCATTATGTACAGGCATACCGGTCTCTTTATCCCAAACCACTGTTGTTTCACGCTGATTTGTAATCCCAATCGAGTCGATATCACTCACGGTTAAACCGGCTTTAACAATAACCTCGGTTACAACAGCTAGTTGTGTAGACCATATTTCCATCGGATCGTGCTCTACCCAGCCTGCCTTGGGATAAATTTGGGTAAATTCGCGCTGTGCAATGGCTATAATGTCGCCATTGTGATCAAAAATAATTGCTCTCGAACTTGTGGTTCCCTGATCGAGAGACAGGATGTACTTGCTCATAATTAAGAATTTGGTTAGTGGGCTAAAGCCGTTCCGGTATTTATTTGTATTGGATGATAAATATAGCCGTTTGCTAAGGTATTAAAAGTTTCAATCTGATTTGTTCCCCAATCCTGATCAGCTGATAATTCTTGTGCGAGGAGCGAGGCCACTTTAGGAGCCATATCTTTCGCTGCCTGCGCATCAATAAACAAAATGCGTAATCTCCTGCTTAAAATATCTTCTACAGTTTCGGCCATTTCGTTCCTTGCCGACCATACTACTTCGGCACAGGTGTAAGGAAAATCTTTGTGCAGTTTCTCAGCCAGATTAGGGTTTTCCTGTATCAATGCCTCTATTCTATCACGATCTGAACCAAAAATATCCAGATGATGATCTCCTTTTATATTGGTAGTACCATGGATTTTTAAATTCTCCGTTATACATGCTTTCGCTTCGAGGCCAGCATGTGAAATGGCGAGATCTACGGTTTCTTCGGCCATACGGCGGTAAGTAGTCCATTTTCCACCGGTAATGGTAATTAAGCCTTTTGCTGAAACCATTAATTTGTGGTCGCGGCTAATTTCTTTAGTGCTGTTGCCGCTGTTGTTCGTAGGTGCTGCAAGCGGTCTTAAACCAGAAAAAACGCTGAGGATATCTGTTTCCAGTGGCTTACGCTTAAAGTAACTGGTTGCGGTAGCCATAATAAAATCTACTTCTTCTTTTAAAGCTCTTGGTTCGAGGCTATGTTCATCTAAAGGAGTATCGGTTGTGCCCACAAGCAAATGTTCATGCCACGGAACGGCAAACAATACCCTTCCATCTGATGTTTTCGGGATCATCAATGCAGATTCGCTGTTTAAAAAGCTTTTATCCAGAACAATGTGAACCCCCTGACTCGGACGCACCAGTTTTTTTGCATTGGGGTTATTCATTTGTAAAATATCATCAACAAAAACACCTGTGGCATTAATTACAACTTTACCATGGTGTTTGGCTTTTTCTCCAGTGAGTACATCTTCGGTTTCAATACCGGTAACTACGTTGCCATCACTTTTTATTAAGGCAGTAACTTTGGTGTAGTTTAGTAAAACAGCTCCATTTTCTATAGCGGTTTGAGCAATATTGATGGCTAAACGGGCATCATCAAATTTTCCGTCGTAATATCTGATGCTTCCTTTTAAGCTCTTTTCTTTGATGCCTGGCATTATGCTCAAAGTCTCTTTTCTGCTGAAATATTTCGATTTTCCGAAACTGTATTTACCCGAAAGCCAATCGTACAATGTTAAACCGGCCAGGTATTTAATTACTGAAAACCAATTGTAGCAGGGGATGAGGAAGGCTTCTTTATCTACCAGATGTTTGGCATTTTGCTGCAAAAGGCCACGTTCTTTCAAAGCGTGCCTTACCAGGGCAATATCGCCCTGTGCTAAATAGCGTACGCCACCATGAACCAGTTTAGTACTTCGGCTGGATGTTCCTTTTGCAAAATCTGATTGTTCTACCAGTAAGGTCTTAAGTCCGCGGCTGGCAGCATCTAAGGCCGTGCCTAAACCGGTAGCCCCTCCACCAATAATAATCAGATCCCAATTGATGTTTTCGGCAAGTATATGTTGGTGTAATCTCTTCATTGGTCTCATCCGTTAATTACGAACCTCATGTTTAATTTGCTTTCGTTGTGTTTGTAAAAATAATAAAACGAAACAATACGCAATTATAAGGAATCATAATCGAAATAATATAATAAGCGTATTAAAAATTTATTAAATATTTCTACAAAATATGCTAAAACCTGTTTTTATTGCTATTTTGCAGCTTCCTAATTAAATATGTTATGATGAATTTGGCTGAGAGACATCAGTTTATTTTAAGTCGCCTGCAACGTGACCAATACATTAATGTGGTTGATTTGTGTAAGGAACTGAAAGTCTCGTCTGTAACAATAAGAAAGGACTTAAAACTACTGGAAGATAAAAGCCTGCTTTTCAGAACACATGGTGGGGCAACTGTAAATAATCCATACACGGTTGACCGGCCGGTTAATGAGAAAGAGAAACTGCAATCAACCGAAAAGAATAAAATAGGTATCGCCGCCGCCGGCATGTTAAACGATAACGATTCGATTGTAATCGCCTCGGGTACAACAGTACTTTATTTTGCTAAAAATATTGCGCCTGCTACAAATTTAACAGTGGTTACTTCGGCATTGAATGTAGCACTTGAGCTAATGCGCGAACCTAGTATAGAAGTGATACAGTTAGGCGGTTTGCTCAGAAAAAGCTCATCGTCGGTAATGGGAGCCTATGCTGAACAGGTTTTGCAGGACTTCTATTTTAATAAACTGTTTTTAGGGGTTGATGGGATAGACCTTGATTTTGGTTTAACCACTACAAACGCTATGGAAGCCCATTTAAACCGAAAAATGATTGGTGCTTCGCAAAGGACTATTGTATTGGCCGATTCGACCAAATTTGGTAAAAGAGGCTTTGGGAAAATATGCGGTTTAGAAGAAATTGATCACATTATAACTGATAAAGGAATTTCTGATCAAATTGTAAAACATTTGGAGAGTTTAGGTGTTACTGTTACGATCGTATAGCGAAAACCATGCTAACGGTTAAACCAAAACATTATAATTTGAACATGGGAAAAAAAAGAATACACATTTTAGAGGATGATCAGGAGATCAGAAACGTTATCGAAATTCTGTTAAGCGATGAAGGATTTGAATTACAGCTTTCATCATCATTTGCCGAGTTAAAAAAGAATATCCAGGATGCAATGCCCGATCTTTTCCTGCTTGATGTGATGCTGCCTGATGGTAACGGTGCTGAAATATGCGAAGATTTAAAAACAGATATTTTCACCAAACATATCCCGATTATTGTAATGTCGGCGCAAAACAACAGTGAACAGAAAGCCATTGATGCTTTTGCCGATGATTATATCAGTAAACCTTTTGATATTGATGATGTGCTGAAACGAATTAATGCACAACTACAAAAAAGTGCCGATAATAGCGTAAAAATATAACATCAACTGGCTACGGCTGCTTATAGCATTTAAAAGAAAAAGGTCAGGTTTGTAAACCTGACCTTTTTCTTTTTTAATTATGCTGGTTTTGCATCCGGCGTTTTGGTAAACATTACAAAACGCTTAGAATCGCCAATGCGCTGGGTTGCGGAGGCATTTGTGATAATGGCATAATCTTCGGTGTTTTTGTTAATGAAAACGCCTGCGCCAATGATATTGTGTGTACCAATAATAACATCTTCTTTCACGGCAGAATTTATCCCCAGGAATGAGTTATGGCCCACAGTTACATTGCCTGCCAGAATATTGCCCGAAAGCAATACATTGTTTTCGAGGGTGCAATGGTGGCCTATTCTCGATCCAATAAGCATACAGTTATTTCCAATCGCTACAAATGGTTGTATATCGCAGCATTGATCAATAAAAATATTGTGCCCCATTACTAAATCGGGCCATATATTGGCTTTAGATGAAATGTAATTGGCAAAATGATAACCAGCTTCGTTTACCTTATTATAAATGCTTTCTCTGGCGCTGTTTCTACCTATGGCAATATGCATTTTATTTGCATCCGGAGGGAAATCTTTTGTTACCTGAGCAAAGCTCAGAATAGGTAAGCCCAATAATGTACTTCCAGCCGGCGGTACATAAGCATCATCGACACAAAATGCCACAACATTATACGGGCTATCGTTCATAAACGAATAACCTATAAATTCGGCCATTTTCCCTGTTCCATAGATAATAACTTTCATAATTTAGTTTTTGGTGAATCACTAATTTATACATTAAATAGCCTTAATTGTTTGTTTAAACGCACACTGTACACTTATTGCATACCGCTGTTTACAGTTTTCACATTTGCGCAATCTGGTTGTTTTTGTACCCATATTTTGCAGGCTGGAGGCGCCTGCAGCCGATTGTTAATCGTTTTACAAGCTTTCAAAAGGGAACCAGCTAAATTAAACCAGGTTTATAACAATAAAAGTATTTTTCAGGGCCTGGATAAATAGCTGTATAGTAGGTTATACATCAATGCGAAAATGCCACAAAATCAGAATGGTAAGGGTTGAAATTGTACCCGCCACTGGTCTGAATTTTATAATATGGAAACAGTCAGCAGTAAATTTTAAGTGGCACCACTTAAAAAAGCAAAAATTCGGGGAGTTTATTGTAGTATTAAACAGCTTTTTTAAATGTTAAATCATTTTCTGACGTTTTTTAGTTTTTTGCCTTCAAATTTTTCTTTAAAATAGCCCGTTTTTAACGAAAACAAACGTTTGTTTTTTTACATCTTTTGCGCCAAAAAATTCACAAATCATGTATAATTTATGGGTGCAGTTACTGGAATACTGTGTACGCTGTTTATTAATTATACAATTTAAATACAACCCCGTTTAGCCTATAAAACATTGGGGCATTATTGCATAGCTTAGTTCTCAATAAATCGAACCACAAACTCAAACATTACTTAAGCTATGAAGAAAGTAATATTATTTATCGCCATATATACTTGCCTTGCTACAGGCTGCGCTCCAAGAAGAGACTTAGTATATTTTAGTAACCTGGCTAAACAAACAAGCGAGGAAAAATTACCAGCTCAGGAAGTAAAAATACAACAGAACGATTTGTTAAGTGTAAGCATTAATAGCTTAAACCAGGAATCGAATGTATTGTTTGCTGTAAATACAAAAGTACCGAGCGCTGAGAACAATTATAAAGTAGAGGGTTACAGGGTTAGCAAAGACGGGATGATTAACCTACCTGTAGTTGGAAATGTAAAATTAGAAGGGTTGACCATTGAACAGGCACAGACAACCATCTCCAGAGAACTGGATAAATATGTTAAAAAGCCGGTGGTTGATATACAGCTGGTTAACTTTAAGGTAACTGTAATTGGAGAAGTAAACCGCCCGTCGAATTTTACGGTACAAGGTGATAACATTAACCTTTTACAAGCTTTGGGCTTAGCAGGTGATATGACCGTGTACGGCAAGCGCGATAATGTGCTGGTAATTAGAGAGCAAAACGGACAACGCGTAATGAAAAGACTTAACCTGAACAATCAGGATGTAATGAATTCTCCCTTCTTTTTCCTTAAACAGAATGATATCGTATATGTAGAGCCCGATAAATCGAAAGCCAGCGAGTACAGTACAAATACCCGCGTGATGCCACTCGTAATCGCTTCTATATCGGCAGTGGCAGTATTAATAACAGCTGTTTTAAAACAATAACGTCTCTTAAAATAACAAGAACATGTCTAAACAAATCATAAATGGTGGCGCAAAAGATTTTGCAGAAACTATGATAAGTTTTGCCAGAAACTGGCCCTATTTTCTACTGAGTATTGCCATTTGTATGGGTGCTGTATATGGTTTCTTATACATTACACCACCAAAATACAAGGTAACCAGCACATTGCTAATCTCTGATGACAAAAACGGTGCAGCCATGTCGAACAGTACTGCATTCAGCGACCTTAATATGTTTCAAACTGTTAAAACGGTTGATAACGAAATCGAGATCCTGAGATCGAGAGACCTGATTTTTAAAGTGTTGAAAAAACTGAACCTGGAAACTGCTTATTTTAAAAAAGAAGGTTTTAGGGAAAAAGAACTTTATGGTAAAACATCTCCGCTGGTGGTTACAGCTATTAGCTTAAAAAATGGTGCTTATGCCCGTAAAATCAACATTTCATATCTTGATGATATTTCATACATCATTCAGGATAGCCTGAATACCAACATTGTAAAGTATGGAGATACCCTGCACAATAAAAATTATGTTGTTAAAGTAGAGAAAGGTCCGGCATTTCAAAGAGAATTTGGCAAAATCAAAATCCAGTTTAAAAACCTTTACAAAATGACAGAAGCCTACAGTTTGGTTTCGTTAAAAATAGTACCGGTTGTGAAAGATGCAAACACCATTACCATTAGCTTAAACGATGTGGTACCACAAAGGGGAATTGATATTTTAAATGATTTGATTGAGACTTACAACATCAATAACGTTAACAATAAAAATACCATTGCCCGTAATACCATCCGTTTTATCGATAACAGACTCAAATACCTGGTTAGCGATTTATCAGGCACTGAAGAAGATGTAGAAAACTACAAGCAACAAAACCGTGTTACCGATATTAATATGGATGCGCAGATGAATGCTGCCCGTACCGGAGAATATAACCAGTTACTGGAAAACTCATCAGTGCAACTAAGAATACTATCTTCAATTGAAAGTTATTTCAGAGGTAAACAAAGCCAGTATGATCTCGCACCAAGCGCCATGGGCCTTAAAGACCCAATTTTAAATTCACTGATCTCTAAATTTAACGATTTACAGTTAGAGCGTAACAGGATGTTACGCACTGCAAACGCTGAAAATCCATTGGTTTTAAACCTCAATGAGCAGTTGGCTACATTAAAAACCAATATACTAGAAAATTTAAGCAGCATTAAACAAGGATTTGTAATTGAACGCAATAATTTAAGGGCCAATTACTCGCAGTATGATAGTAAAATCAAATCTGTGCCTACTATAGAACGCGGTTTACTGGAAAGAAGCCGTGAGCAAAGTGTAAAATCGGGACTATATAAATATCTGTTACAAAAAAGGGAGGAAACGGCTTTATCGCTCTCAGCCACCGTCCCTACCTCGCAGGTAGTAGATAAGCCGGCTTATAATACAACACCAGAAAGTCCGAAACAGCCACTTTTATATTTGTGTAGCTTTATCCTTGGCTTCCTTGTACCAGCAGGTGCCATTTACATCAAAGGATTCTTCAATAACAAAGTACAGGATGCAAGTACAATTGAATTAACCGGAGCAAGAATGCTTGGTGAGCTTTCGCATAACCTCGATAAAAGCACCATTGTTTTTCAAAAAGACAACCGTTCTACCATATCCGAGTTGTTCAGGTATATCAGAATGAATTTAGGTTTGATGGCTGGCAATGGCGATAACAAAGTGATGCTGGTAACATCGAGTATGAAAGGAGAAGGTAAAACTTTCTTCAGCGTAAACCTGGCCACAACTTTAGGTATGTTAGATAAAAAAGTAGTGGTGCTCGAATTTGATTTAAGAAAACCTGACTTGTTGAATAAAGTAGGCTTAAAGCAAACCGTTGGTTTAACCGATTACCTGATTGATGATGCCGTATTTTTAGAAGACATTATCAAACCTACCAAGATATCGGAGCATATTTCGGTAATTGGTTGTGGCAAATCGCCCGAAAATCCAGCCGAAGTAATGATGAGCCCTAAAATGGATGCGCTCTTTGACGAGCTAAAAGATAGGTTTGATTATATCATCATCGATACATCGCCTGTTGGACAGGTTGCCGACGCCTTTAGCCTGGCCGAGTACGCAGATGTAAGCATTTACTTAGTAAGATACAACTATACCAATAAATACCAGCTGGCCATATTGAAAGATATTTGCGAGAATAACAAGCTTAAAAATCCGATGGTTGTTTTTAACGACGCCAAACGTGAGAAAAACCAGAAATACAGTTACGGGGGTTATGGTTATGCCATGGCAAACTAAAACAGCCTTATTTTACCCTGAATATCAAGAATACCTAGTACCCAATACCAAATAAACGTCCCCAAACGATTTAATTCTGTTTACCAGCTTATTGAACCACGTGCCCTAACTAAGCCCGGTTAAAAGTTCAGGCAGCTGTAAACTACTCACATTAGATTGCCCATTTGCCTTTTAAAGCATTACGGTTTTGAATAACAAAAAATAGTCATGTAAGTGATATAGCGAAGCTGTATCCGGCCTGCTAAAACAGTTCAACCTTAAAAAAAGCATTATTACTTACACCATGTAAGTGATATAGCGAAGCTGTACCAAAGGGGCTAAAAATTAAATCATAATCTCTATCAAATCATATGGAATCTAAAATTAACTACCGAGCCTCATTTGCAAAAAAATGGTTCGTAATCTACACCCGACCACGTTGGGAAAAAAAAGTGGATAAGCTCCTTCAGGAACAAGGATTTGAATCGTTCTGCCCAGTTAGAAATGTAGAAAACCAATGGGCCGACAGAAAGAAAATTGTTAGCCTGCCTCTTTTTACCGGATACGTTTTTGTGAAAATAGATGAAAGAGATGGATTTAAAGTTAGATACATACAAGGTGTACTCAACTTCATCAATTACATGGGCAAACCTGCAATCGTAAGAGATAGCGAAATAGAGCGCCTGAAACACATTATGGATGCCTATAATGATGTAGATGTAGTGAGTTTGAGCGGCGTATCAAAAGGCGATCGCGTAAGAATCAGCAACGGTCTTTTCCACAACCAGGAAGGAGAGGTGATCCAGATTCAGGGCAAACATGTACTCATGTCTTTTGATCATTTAGATTGTGCCGTAGTAACCCGAGTACCAATAAGCAACCTTACCTTAACTGTTAACCCACAACAACATTATGTATAATTCTGAAGATCAATTAAAAATGTCGGTAATCGGCTTAGGATACGTTGGTTTACCACTGGCAGTAGAATTTGCAAAAAAATACAAAGTATTCGGTTTCGATATTAATCAAAGCCGGATTGCAGAACTGAAAGCCGGCTACGACAATACGCTGGAAGTAAGCGAAGAAGCGCTAAATGAAGTGCTCACTTTCGAATGTACCACCTTACAAGGTTTGTATTGCACCAATGAGCTCGAAAAATTGCGTAGTTCTTCGGTTTATATCGTTACTGTACCCACACCGGTTGATAAAAATAACAGGCCCGATTTAAGCCCCTTGCTTAAAGCCAGCGCAGTAGTTGCAAAAGTTTTAAAGAAAGGCGATATCGTGGTGTACGAATCGACTGTTTACCCTGGTGTTACAGAAGATGAATGCGTACCGATTTTAGAAAAAGGATCGGGTTTGGTGTTTAACAAAGACTTTTTTGCAGGTTACTCACCAGAGCGCATTAACCCCGGCGATAAACAACATACAGTAGCCAATATTTTAAAAATTACCTCAGGTTCTACACCAGAGGCGGCCGAAAAAATTGATGCTTTATATCGTTCGGTAATTAATGCCGGTACTTACAAGGCTTCTTCTATTAAGGTAGCCGAAGCTGCGAAAGTAATCGAAAATGCCCAGCGCGATATCAATATTGCTTTTGTAAACGAGCTGGCCATGATATTTAACCAGATCGGTATCGATACGTCGGAAGTATTGGCAGCCGCAGGTACCAAATGGAACTTTTTAAACTTTAAGCCTGGCCTTGTAGGCGGACATTGTATCGGCGTAGATCCTTACTATTTAGCTCAAAAAGCGCAGGAAGCCGGCTATCATCCCGAAATTATTTTGGCTGGCCGACGGGTAAACGATGGCATGGGCAAATATGTAGCCGATCAGATTATTAAAAAAATGATCGCCAAAAACATCCACATTGTGGGGGCTGAGGTGCTTGTACTGGGCTTTACCTTTAAAGAAAACTGCCCGGATGTACGCAATACCAAGGTAATTGATATTGTTAGGCGTTTAGAAGAATACAAAGTAAATGTAACCATTCACGATCCCTGGGCAAATGCCGATCAGGCGAACCATAATTACGGAGTTATTTGCGAAAACGGTTCTTCAAAAACCAGGCGTTACGATGGGATAGTGCTGGCCGTAGCGCACCAGGAATTCGATAAATTGAATATTGCCGAATTGCGTAAACCAACCTGTGTAGTGTACGATATCAAATCAGTTTTACCACAATCAATGGAAACGGTTCGTTTGTAAAAGCCATGAGTTTAACATATAAAGCACGATCGGGCATTATATGGTCGATTGGGCAGCAGTTTAGTGTTAAATTCATAAACCTGTTCATTACCATTATTCTGGCCCGCTTATTAAGTCCGGCCGAATTTGGCTTAATCGCCATGCTCTCCATATTTATTGCCGTTGGCAACTCGTTAATGGATAGTGGCTTAACTTCGTCACTCATCCGTACACGAACAGCTGGCCAAAAAGATTACTCGACTATATTTTTTTTTAACCTGTTGGGGAGCCTTGTAGTTTATGGGGTGTTCTTCATTGCGGCTCCATTTATATCAGATTTTTACAGGCAGCCACAGCTCACCAATATTGTGAGGATTTATGGTTTAACCTTTTTAATTAATGCTTTCTTCAGCATCCAAAGTACGCTCTTAACCAAGGAAATGAAGTTTAAGCTCCAAACAATTATCCAGATTCCTTCCGTAATCCTGGGTGGCTGTTTGGGCATTTTCTTGGCTAAAAATGGTTATGGTACCTGGAGTTTAGTATGGATGAGCTTATTAAGCGCAACGGTATCAACCATTTTGCACTGGTTTTATTCAGATTGGAGGCCACGCTTGCTGTTCAGTAAAAAGAGTTTCAGGAAGCACTTTCATTTTGGTTATAAAATGACGCTTTCGGGGCTGCTCGATACCATCTATCAGAATTTATATACGGTAATTATTGGCCGTTTTTATGCCGCAACCCAACTAGGTTTTTATGCACGGGCAGATAGTTTGAGCCAGTTACCCATCGGCATTATTTCTACCGCAATTAATAAAGTTACCTATCCCATGTTTTCCAACATCAGCAACGATGATGTAAAGCTTAAAATGGTATACAAAAGGTTAATGCAGCAGGTTTTGTTCTGGAATGCGCCGATATTAATTTTTCTGGCATTGATTGCACAACCATTAATTTCGCTGCTTTTAACCGATAAATGGTTGCCATCTGTACCTTATTTCCAGATTTTATGCATTGCGGGGGTTTTGTATCCTTTACATGCCTACAACTTAAATATATTAAAGGTTAAGGGCCAAAGCGGACAGTTTTTAAAACTTGAAGTCGCAAAAAAAACACTGAGTGTTATTGGGATTATCTGTGTAATTCCATTCGGCATTATGGGGCTGTTATATTTTCAGTTGTTTTTTACAGTTTTTGCCTACTACATTAATTCTATTTACAGTGGCCGTTTAATCAATTATCCACTTAAAGAGCAACTTCACGATATAGCACCTATTTTAATGTTATCAAGTCTTTTAGGTTTAGCCTGTTACGGCTTAGATAACTGGTGTATGTCTCATTATCACATTAATAATTTTCTCCGGATTCTAGGCCTGAGCATTATTTACGCAGGCTTTTACCTGGGCATCAGTAATACCATCCGGTTGGCTGCCTTAACTGATTTTAAACAACTAATCCTTAAACAATGATACCTGTAACCAAACCCTTTTTGCCTAAGCAGGCAGATTTTAAAAGCTATGTAAGTAGCATTTGGGCCAGACAGTGGCTCACCAATAACGGACCATTGGTAAACGAACTGGAAATAAAGTTACAACAGTATTTGGCGCTCCCGCATTTACTTTACGTTACCAACGGTACAATAGCCCTGCAGCTGGCCATACAGGCCCTCGAAATTAAAGGCGAGGTAATTACCACACCTTTTTCTTTCGTAGCTACCACCAGTAGTATTGTTTGGCAGGGATGTACACCGGTATTTGTAGATATAGATGAGGAAACGCTTAACATCGATCCAAATAAAATTGAAGCCGCAATAACACCCAATACAACAGCGATTTTAGCTACACATGTATTTGGTAATCCCTGCGATATTGACGCCATAGACCGCATAGCAAAAAAACACAACTTAAAGGTTGTTTACGATGCAGCACATTGTTTTGGCACAAAATACAAAGGCAAATCGATTTTTGCCTATGGCGATGTAAGCACCACCAGTTTTCATGCTACCAAGCTCTTCCACACCATTGAAGGCGGTGCTGTATTTACACAAAACCCCGATATTTTAAAAAGGATGGCGCTGATGCGCAACTTTGGTTACAGCGGGGTAGATACTTTCTCCGAATTGGGGACCAATGCCAAAAACTCTGAATTTCATGCCGCAATGGGCTTATGCAACCTCAATTACATCGACCAGATATTGAGTAAACGCAAAGAGTTGTCTGTGCACTATACCATGCGTTTGAATAAAATTGATGCCCAGTTTCAGGTAGTACAACCAGATACAGATTTTAACTATGCATACTTTCCGGTAATTTTCAGGTCGGAAGAAATTATGCTCGATTGCATGAAACAGCTGGAACTGGTTCAGGTGTATTGCAGGAGGTACTTTTATCCATCACTATCGGCCTTACCATATATCGATAAGGTAAACATGCCTATCTGTGATTCAATTGCCCGTCGCATCATGTGCCTGCCACTATACCACACTTTAACCAGCGCCGACCAGGATCTGGTAGTTAGAATTATTTTAAGAACTCAAAATTACCGCAAAAAACAAGTTGTTAAACTGGCAGACTACGGTCACCTTGTAAATGGAAGCCAGGCGATTGCGGTAAATGGACGTTAATGTCATCATTTATTATGGAACCGAACCACAACGAAATCATGGTGAGCATTTTTTGCATCACCTATAACCACAGTAAATTTATAGCCAAAGCACTTGATGGTTTCCTGATGCAGCAATGCAATTTCAAAACTGAAATTATAATAGGCGACGATTGCTCTACAGATGGCACTGCTGAAATCATTGATGATTACGTGGCCAGGTATCCGGGCAGAATTAATCGCTTAAAAGCACCTAAAAACATCGGAGCCACACAAAACGTGATCCGTGTAGCGCTCGAAACCAAAGGAAAATACGTAGCCACCTGTGATGGCGACGATTATTGGACCGACCCGTACAAACTACAGAAACAGGTTGATTTTTTAGAAAACAATCCTGAATACGTAATGTGCTGTCACTACACCCGCGAAATAAATTTTGATGATACTGAGGTGTTTTACATGAACTTTAACCCGGTTCCTTTAAAGTATAGCTTTAGCGATTTGATCATTAATAAACAAGTAGAAACCTGTACGGCCACTATTGTTTACCGTAACATCGAACCGATTAAAGACCTGTATAGGAACGAATGGTTTTTAAAATGCCATGCATGCGATAAGTTTTTAAAACTTTACTGTACCTGGGTAACCGGTAAAAAACTTTATGTACTTCCAGAAGTAATGAGCTGTTACAGACGCCATCCAGGAGGTATATGGAGTCCGGTGTCTTATGTTCCGTTAAAGAAAATGCAATTAAGCGATTTTAATATTCTCATTAAAATTTTTACCTACACAGGTTTGCAGAAAATTAAGCTTTTGCATTTCTACTTAAAAAAATACTTCCTCTTCGAAGTGAAACATAAAACATTTGGAAACGCTTTCCAGACCATTAAAACGATAGTAAATTAATTCGAAATGGCTACTAAATTATGCTTCGTAATAAACAGCTTAGAAGGGGGTGGAGCTGAAAGGGTAATTAGCAATCTGGCCAATCACTTTAGCAGCAAAGATTGCAGTGTTACAATCATTTGCCTCAATAAAGCTCAGGTTAAATACCACATCAATGAACAAGTTAAAATTGTGAGCCTGCTCGAAAGAGAAGACAGCCACAATAGCTTAAACAGAATTCGGTATGGCTTCTTAACTTTTTACAGACTACTTGTTTTATTAAAAAAGGAAAAGCCAAACTGTACCATCTGTTTTATGACATCGGCTAACATCTGGGCAGGTTTATGCTGCATGATTTTAGGTTTACCATATCTGGTTTCTGAAAGAACAACACCAGATGCCACTTTAAATCAGTACAATAAATTATTACAATGGTTTATATTTCATATTTATAGAAAATCAAAAGCGATTGTACTGCCGGCCTTTGGCATGTTTAATGGATTTAAGCGGATTAAGCAATTTGAAAAGCTGCATAATTTTAAAACGATATACAATCCAATCCATCAATTTGTAAAACCAAACCCTGGATCGGTTAACAATAAACCTTTTATCTTATCAGTAGGGAGGTTAAGCCACGAAAAAGGTTTTGATTTGTTGATTGATGCCTATAGTCGTTTACAATCATTGGATGTCGATCTCCTCATATCAGGCGAAGGACCTGAACGCTCAGCTTTAGAAGTCCAGATAGCAAATTTAAACCTCATCGGTAAAGTAAAGTTGATTGGTTTTAAATCTAATCCGCAGGATTACTACGCACAAGCTAGCGTTTTTGTACTCTCATCCCGAAATGAAGGTTACCCCAATGCGTTGGTAGAGGCTATGGGCATGGGTTGTGCCTGTGTAGCAGTGAATTGTGAATTTGGTCCCTCAGAAATTATTAACGATGGCGTAAATGGTTTTCTGGTAGAACAACTTGATGTATCAGCACTTTCAATGGCAATAGATAAACTATTAAATAACAGGGATCTAAAAAAACAATTTTCTGATAAAGCGAGGCTCATTAACGAAACCAATTCTATTGAAAGAATCTCGGCCAATTGGGAAGAATTAATACTGTCATGACCAAAAAAATAATGTTTCTCTTTTTGTTGTTTGGCTATGTTTATGCAACAACATTCAACATCTTTATGACAGGGATTTTCAGGATCCCTGCACCTGTGGTTTTTCTGGCTCCGCTTATTTATTTCTACCGGACAGAAATCACCCGCTTCTCATACGGTAAAGAACTGCTGGTATTTTTTATAGCCGCGATGTTTTTTTATCTGATTGGGCAGGCTGATATTACAAGCTTTTTTGCCCTGTTGATAGTAGCTGGTTCCTTTGCTTTACTGTTTAACTACGTTATAGGTACCAATATACAGCGCATGAATATTGCCGTTGGCTTTTTCTTCGGTGTTTTATTGCTCTCAGGGCTGATCATGTTTATAGATCACGAATACAATATGGCGCCAATCAGATCACTTTTGGTACAGGAAGATGTACTACAGGCGCCAGCAGGTATATCGACCACCATTTTTACCTTTGGCTACCAGATGGCTGCATTAACACCTTTTATGGTGGTAAACGCGGTACTCTTTAAAAGAAGCTGGCTGCTTAACCTGCTGTTATTCGGCTTGTCTATGTGCCTCATTTTCTTTGGTATGCAACGATCGGTTATGGTTGCCTTTGCAGTAGTGGTAGGTTTGTTTTTCTTAAGCTATTACAAATTCAAGTCGGTTTTACTATTCGGTTTGCTGGCAGGCATGTTCTTTATTGCGCAAAGCTCGCTCGAACAGTTTTCGGGCGATAAAAAACAACAGAACATATTAAACAAGAGTGCCGAAAACGCGAGGGGGAAAGAAGAACGGGGCGATTTGATGGGCGAAAATATACAGATCATTGCCGACTATCCTTTTGGTTTGCTTTTTTACGGTAAAACCTGGAACGATGTAGTACAGCATAACTTTGTGTATAAAAAAGGCCCTGTTGTAATTACCTCACACAATGCCTATTTGATGTTTATCACTTACCTGGGCCCATTGCTCGGCTTTATTTTACTCATTTTATTGTACCATAAAGTCGGGAAGGTAATTTTTTATGCTTTTCTGCATGTCAAGGATAAGAAAAACGCACTGCTCGTTTGTTTATGCTGCTCCTTTGTAGCCATATCCATTAACTCATTTTTCCATAACGAGTGGCTTCTGGCTACGAGCGGGCCCACCTTGTTTCTATACTTTGCCATTTTACAGCTCTCCAAAATCAAAATGGAAGACCCCATTTTGGTTCAATACAATTAACGGTTTAGGCATCCTGCATCCCGGCGGACCTTTTTAGCACACAATTAAATTTATGATTATGAATATTCCATTTTCTCCACCGTTTATCGATCAATCAGTGGTTGATCAGGTATTAGACACCCTTAACAACAAATGGATTACCACAGGGCCAAAGGTTAAAGCCCTTGAGCAGGAAGTAAAGGTAATTACAGGTACAGATGAGGTGATTTGTGTAAATTCCTGGACATCGGGAGCCATTTTGATGTTAAAATGGTTTGGCGTTAAAGCAGGCGACGAAGTGATTGTGCCGGCTTACACTTACAGCGCTACTGCACTGGCAGTTTTACATTGCGGCGCAACACCGGTTATGGTCGATGTACTGGAAGATTTTAATATCGATCCGGAAAAAGTAAGGGCAGCAATAACTTCCAGAACCAAAGCCATTATTGCGGTTGATATTGCAGGCTGGCCTTGCGATTACGCAGCACTGAAAGCAGTAATTAGCGATCCCCGCATTCAGAAAAAATTCAGGTGCGCTTCTGATAAACAATCACTGTTAAACAGGATATTGTTGATTTCTGATGCGGCACATTCAATTGGCAGCACTTACCTAAACAAACCAGCAGCTCAAAACTGCGATGTAACCATATTCTCGTTCCATGCAGTAAAAAATATTACTACGGCCGAAGGTGGTGCCATTTGCCTTAACCTTCCAACTCAGTTCGATCATGAAGCAGAATATGCTTATTTAAAAATGTATACACTTAACGGGCAAAACAAAGATGCATTATCGAAATCAAGAGGTGCCGGCTGGCGTTACGATATCCTTTTTCAGGGACTCAAAATAAACATGCCTGATATCTGTGCAGCCATTGGCCTAGCGCAGCTCAGAAAATATGATAATGATTTGTTACCGCAACGTAAAGCCATTGCCAAAAAATATTTTGAAGGCTTTCAGGATCAGGATTGGTTTATCAGCCCACCGCTGGTAAGCACACAAAGAGAATCTTGCTACCATCTTTTTCCCTTAAGGGTTAAAGGTTTAAGCGAAGAACAAAGAGATCAGATTATCGACGATCTGGCGGCGCTTGGAATAGCTACAAACGTTCATTTTATACCCATGCCCATGCTTACACTCTTTAAAAATATGGGTTATAAAATTGAAGACTATCCAATGGCTTACCAAAATTATGCCTGCGAAATTTCACTCCCCATTTATCCCCAGTTAACACAGTCTGAAATTGATTTTATTATCCCTTCGGTAATTAGTTGCGTTCAGATTCAGTTAAACAGAAATATCAAAGTAATCGAAACTAACGTGGTTGAACTTAAACAAATGGCCGTAGCATCATGAAAACAGATAAAAAAAGAGTATTCGATGTTGTATTTGCAACCTTGTGCCTAATTCTATTTAGCCCGCTTTTAATATTGATCGCTATCGTGATCAAACTCGATTCGAAAGGGCCTGTTATTTTTAAACAAATCAGGGTGGGGCGAAACATGAAAGATTTTCACCTGATCAAATTTAGAACCATGAAGGTGGTACAGAGCAACAACAGCTTGCTCACCATCGGTAACCACGATAACCGTATAACCAAAATCGGCTATTGGCTAAGAAAATACAAGCTTGATGAATTACCTCAGCTGTTAAATGTTTTAAAAGGGCAGATGAGCTTTGTTGGACCACGACCTGAAGTAAGAAAATATGTAAATATGTACAGTGAAGAACAACGGTACGTATTATCTATCAAACCAGGTATTACCGATTGGGCCTCAGTTGAGTTTTGTAATGAAAACGAGCTTTTACAACATGCCGAAGATCCTGAGAATTATTATATCGAACGGATCATCCCAGCTAAAATAAAGCAGAATATGCGCTACATCAGGCAGCATGATATTTTCACCGATTTTAAGATTATCTGGTTAACGTTAAACAGAATTGTAATTAACTAAAAAGATATGTCGGCGCTCCAACAAACCATTAATGAAGAAGTTAAAGTCAGGAAAAAAGTTTTTTTTGTACTGAGCTCCTTAACTTCCGGAGGATCTGAAAGGGTTTTCTGGAACCTTGCCCAGGGCTTTAACAAAGATAAATTCGAGATCACCATTGTTATACTTGATTCTACAGTAAACTGCTTTTCGATGGATCTGGATGGTGTGAGGTTTATTGATCTTAAAACCAAAAAAGCCTCACGATCTTTCTTTGCCTTATATGCAGTATTAAAACGCGAAGAACCCTATGCCGTTTTCTCTACCACCGATCACATCAACATCCTGGTTTCGCTGGTAGGCAGGTTCTTAAATATTCCGATGCTGATTGCGCGGGCTTCAAACATCCCGCACGAACAACGTTTATTTGAAGGTTTTAAATCTAAATTTTACGAACTTTTTGCCAGTGCAAGCTACAAAGGCTATAAACAAATTGTTTGCCAGTCTGACGAGATGAAACAATCGCTGATCGACACCTACAATGTCGATCAGAATTTAATCAAAGTAATTGCCAACCCGGTACTGCAATCCAACAAACTTAAAGGAGCCAAAACACCGGTAAAAATTTACAAATTATTGGTTGTAGCCCGTTTCGCTTTAGAAAAAGGTTTAGACCGGCTGGTGGAGATTATGGCTGGTTTGCCCGATAATTACCACCTCGATTTTGTAGGCACAGGCGTACTTAGAGATAAAATTGCCCAACAGATTAGCGATATGCAGCTTGACCACAGGCTTAAAATACTCGGCGAAATTAAAAATATCCACGAAGTAATGGTTCAGCACGATTTAATGGTGCTTAGCTCACATACCGAGGGTTTTCCGAATGTGGTACTAGAAGCGCTTACTGTAGGCTTACCTGTGGTTACCTTCAAAGTAAGTGGCATACCTGGTTTAATTATCGATGGTTTTAACGGTTATGTAATTGCACAAGGTGACTTAGAAGACTTCCGTCAGAAAATTATCCGGGCCTGTACAACCGATAACTGGAACCCCGAAGCCATCAGGCAAAATGTATATCAAAAATGTGCGCTCGATAAAATTAGCGCCGAGTACGAAGAATTAATCAGTTAACAACTCAAAAAATTAAAGTTATGTGTGGAATATATGGTGCTACTATACCTTACTCAGACGGTGTTATCCGTGAGAAAATGGCAAGGATTAACTTTCGCGGACCAGATTATACTGGTATTCAACGTTATAACCAGGTTGTTTTTGCGCATAACCGCTTAGCCATTATCGATCTGGATGCACGGTCTAATCAACCTTTTTCCTATCTGCACCTGCATATCGTTTTTAACGGAGAAATATACAATTACAAAGATATCAGAAAAGAGCTGGAGGCTAAGCATTATCAGTTTAGAACCAGTTCCGATACCGAAGTGATCTGCGCAGCCTACCTCGAATACGGGGCCGAATGCCTTAAACGCTTTAACGGAATGTATGCCTTTGTAATTTACGATACACTTAAAAACGAACTTTTTGGTGCCCGCGATCGTTTTGGTAAAAAACCTTTTTACTACGCACACGAACATGGTACTTTCGAATTTGCCAGTCAGCCTTCGCAAATCAGTATCGATCGAGATTTAAGTGTTGATGAGGATGCCATTAGCCAGTACCTGATTTGGGGCTATGTACCCGAACCACAATCCATCTGGCAAAATGTAAAACAGTTACCGGCTGCTCATTACTTTACTTACGATATCAAAAGTGATAAACTTAAAATTACCGAATACTGGACATTAGATTATGGCTGGAAAAACAAATTTACCGGCAGTTACGAAGAGGCCAAAGAAGCTTTAGAGCTGATTATTGCCGATGCCGTTAAAATCAGAATGAATGCTGATGTGCCGCTCGGGGTATTTCTTTCGGGTGGTATAGATTCTTCGCTGGTTGCCGCTTTGGCCACCAAAGAAATCGATCATGTAAAAACCTTTTCTATTAAATTTAACGAAAAGGGATTTGACGAGAGTGCCTATGCCAACCAGGTAGCCAAACATTTAGGTACCGATCATCATACCATAGAGTGCAATTACGACGATGGTATTCAGCTGATTGAAAACTTTAACCGCTACTACGACGAACCTTTTGCCGATTCGAGCGCTATACCTACCATGCTGTTAAGCAAAAGTACCCGCGCGCATGTTACCGTTGCTTTAAGTGGCGATGCCGGCGATGAAGCTTTTTTAGGATATCACCGTTATAAATGGATTAAACAGGTAAGTAGTTTATTTTATGCCCCGCATGCAGTTAGAAAAGCATTTGCAGGCTTAATTAACCAGTCGCCAAGTTACAGGCACAAACTTATTGCTATGGGTATTTCTATGGAAGACGTAGAAAAGCTTTACGTAAAAATGTTCGGCAATATGGAAAACTCCTGGGTAAAACAACCCGATCTGGCCAAGTACAATCCGCTGATGCATATTTTAACCAATCCATCTAAACCTTTATTAGAACGGGTTTCTGATTTCGATATTAAAACTTACCTCAACGGCGATATCAATACCAAGGTAGATCGCGCATCGATGGCCTTTTCATTAGAATCGCGCTCACCTTTAATGGATTACCGTGTGATAGAGTTTTCGCGCACATTGCCAACGCAATTTAAGTACAGTAGCGGCAACCAAAAACGGATCTTAAAAGATCTTTTGTTTCAGCATGTACCTGCGCACATTTTCGACAGGCCTAAAGCAGGTTTTACCATGCCATTCCAAAACTGGTTCAGAAATGAACTTAAAGATTATGTAATGGATAACCTATCGGCCGATAACTTAAAAAACATACCTGGTATTCATATTAAAAGAACGCAGGAAATTATTAACGAGCATATGACAGGGAAGTGGAACCGTTATCCTCAAATCTGGAAATTGCTGGTACTATCGCAATGGCTCATTAAGAATAAAACAAACGCTAAAAAAATCTCACTAGTCGCATAACAACATGGTAACGGCAACAGTTAATCTCTTTAATAAAATTTTCGGGTCCGATAAATGGAACATTGGTTTTGTGCATCAAACGCCCGAAAATCTGATCGAGACCCGGAAATTAAGCTCAACCATTAACTGGTTACCCGAAGATGATATCGATTATGCAGCCGATCCTTTTGTAGTGAATGTAGACAATACACCCCGCATTTATTACGAAGAACTTGATTTTTGGAAAGGTAAAGGAGAGATTATGATGATTGACGGGCTTGATTTCAAAAACAAGAAGAAAATCAGTGGTATACAACCGGATGCCATCCACTTATCTTACCCGTACCTGATTGAAGAAGCAGGCGCATTGTATTGCATCCCTGAAACATCCGAAGCCAAAGAGGTAGCACTTTACCAGGTTGATCAAGATAGCCCAGAGAAATTGATTAAAATAAAAACGCTTGTAAGCGGAAAAGCATTTGTAGATAGTTCTGTTATCTATTACAACAATAAATACTGGCTGTTTACCAGCGTTTCTGGAGATCACGATAACCTTTACATTTACCATTCAAATGCTTTAGATGGACAATACACCGGGCATTATCAAAATCCAATCCCTGTTGAACAGGCTTTTTGCAGAGCAGCAGGGCACTTGTTTGTAGTAGGGCAGTCATTGTACCGGCCAACACAGAACCCCGTTAACCGTTATGGTGGTTCCATCATGATTAACCAAATAGAAATACTGAGCGAAAAAGAATTTAAAAGCAGCAGCCAGTTCGAAATATTACCCGATAAAGCATACAATAAAGGACTTCACAACATCAGTTTTGCCGATAACATCATTGTAATAGATGGCAAACGAAAGGTGTTAAGCCCTATTATGCCGATCAAAAAGTTTGTCAGGAATTATAAAAACAGGTAAACAACAGCGAAATGAAATCATTAAAACAAAAAATCACTTTCATTTCGCTAACAGATGCCCCCAACGGTGCAGAAAATGTGCTGCACATGATGGCCAATGCGGTTGAAGGCGAAATGATCTTCCTTAAAAAACAACCATTTTCTGGTTTAAAAGTATCCGAAAACATTGGCAAAACATACCTGTCTAAGCAAAGTTTGTTTACCGGCTTCGCAAAGCTGGTCCCCTTGCTCAGGCAATATACCAGAGACGATGTTTTGATGAGTACACATCCGTACTTAAATGCCTTTTTAGGTTTTTTAAAACGGATTGGTTATTTACGGCCGAAACTGATTGTAAGGGAATGTACTTCGGTATTTACCCGCTTTACCGGAGTAAAAAAATCCATTTACAAAATCATCTACAAAATGGGGTATCCGGCTGTAGATCTGGTAGTTTGCCAAACCGCTTTAATGAAAGAACAATTACTGATTCACAATCCCTTTCTTGCTAAAGTTAAAGTACTTGTTCAGCCTAATCCGATCGATTTTAATAAAATAGTAGCCAAATCAAACCAGCCATTAATTAATGGCGATGCCAAACTCGATTTTATCTGCTCAGCAGGCAGGTTAATTCCGGAAAAAGGTTTTCCGGTTTTGATTGAGGCCTTTAAACTAATTAAAGCAGCACACCCGCAACTCAAATTGCTTTTGCTGGGCGAGGGCAAAGAAAGAGCATTGCTAACCCAAATAATTGCCGAAAATAATTTAACAGCTTCCGTTTTCCTGAAAGGCCAGATCGATAATCCGGCGCCCTATTTTAAACAGGCCAAACTTTGTGTGGTATCTTCCATTAAAGAAGGTTTCCCAAATGTGTTATTAGAAATGATGTCGGTAAACAACGCAGTAGTATCAACACTTTGTGCCGGCGGAATAAGTGAAATACCAGCCATAGCGAAAGTTGAGGTAAACAACGCAAAGGCACTGGCCAGTGCCATGCACGAAACGCTGCAGAAACAAGCCGCCGGAACCTCGAACATTGCCACACAATACCTGTACGGCCGGCGACCAGAAGTATTTGCCCAATCTATTTTAAGCGCTTTAAGCCTGCGAAATTAGCTCAAAACCAATCTTTTAAACCATAACACTGCAAGAGCAGCCTGTACTGCTATGCTTAAAAATAAAATCCACGCCTTGCAAAAGGCTTTTCTTAACCGTTTCTCAAACAGAAAATTATGAAAATTTTAATTACCGGTACAGCCGGATTTATTGGTTTCCACCTGGCAAAACGCTTATTGGAAAGAGGCGATACTGTTGTAGGTATCGACAACATTAACGATTATTATGATGTAAACCTAAAACATGCCCGCCTGGCCGAAACCGGTATTACACATACCAAATTGGTTGATGGTGTTCCACAGCAAAGTGAGAAATATGAAAACTACACTTTCATTAAACTCGATCTTTGCGATAAAGCAGGCCTTGAAAATTGTTTCGAAACTTACCAGTTCGATGCTGTTTGTAATTTAGCTGCGCAGGCCGGTGTACGTTATAGTTTAACCAATCCCGATGCTTACATTGAAGCCAATATTAAAGGTTTTCTTAATATTTTAGAATGTAGTCGTCACTTTAAAGTTGGCCATTTACTATATGCCAGTTCATCAAGTGTTTACGGACTTAATAAGAAAATGCCTTTTTCGGCGCACGATAACGTAGATCATCCGGTATCTTTGTACGCTGCTTCTAAAAAAAGTAACGAATTAATGGCTCATGCCTACAGTCATCTATTTAACCTGCCTACTACTGCGTTGCGCTTCTTTACCGTTTACGGACCATGGGGCAGACCTGATATGGCTTTGTTCTTATTCACTAAAGCCATTTTAGAAGGAAAACCAATTGAAGTATTCAATAACGGTAAAATGAGACGTGATTTCACCTATGTAGATGATATTGTAGAAGGCATAGTGAGGATTTTCGATCAACCTGCTAAATCAAATCCAGACTGGAATAGTGAGAGTCCTGATCCTGCTACCTCTTCAGCACCATTTGCGGTATTTAATATTGGCAGGGGTGAACCAGTTAACTTATTGGATTTTGTAGAAGAAATAGAAAAGGAAACAGGATTAGTAGCTAAAAAAGTATTTATGCCTATGCAGGATGGTGATGTGGCAGAAACATCGGCAAACGTAGATGATTTAAAGCACTTATTAAACTATGAACCAAGTGTTTCTGTACACGAAGGTGTGAAGAATTTTGTGAAATGGTTTACAGAATTTTACCACCCTGATTTACATATTGCACAGAAAACACTTCGTATCGCCGTTTAGATTGTCATCCAATTGTAAACTAGATGTATTATTAATTTACATGTATTGAATAATTAAATCTAAATTTTGCATTCTGTAAACAATTGGTTTACAGTATAGCTAATCTATAACTAAAACTCTATTAATTAATTATCAGCACTTTAACTGCATTTTTTCGAATATACTCATTTATCGCATATAGCGTTAAGTTGTAAATTTAAAAAAAATCAAAAATGCAGAGAAAGACAAATTTGTTTAAAAAAGTGAGTTTAATTGGTTTAATGTTAACGACGATTATTTTTTTTAGTAATTGTAAAAAAAATGCACAGGCAGACGATGTACTAGCAAATAGTACAGAGATGTTTTCGGGCGATTCGTCGGCAGTATTAGCCGCAACAGTTGGAAGTACAGGAAAATTAAGCCTTTCTGGTTTAAAATCAGAAGGTGGTTACGCGTACAAAATTTCGCAAACCATTTCTGGTGGCGACAATTCGACCGCGAAAGAGCAATCAGTTTTAAGGTTATTTGAAAACGGTGTAGAAATAGGACCGGCACATTCCTTACATGATGATATTAGAAATTTAGGTAAAGGTAGGTTTAGCCATTGGGGAAGTACAGTTATCTTCTCGGCTTCTGATAATACAGATCCAAGAACCAATGGCCGTACCTATACTTATGCTGTAGGCGGAACAAGCACAATTGCTCCTCCGGCTGATAATACAACTACCGCGCCAACTACACCAACGCAATCAGTTGCTGGTTTAATGGGTTACGCTATGGTAAACGGTACTACTACCGGTGGCCAGGGTGGTGCAGAAGTTACGGTAACCACTGTAGCGCAATTAAAAGCTGCTGTTGCTGATAATACTCCACGTATCATCTACATCAGCGGTACAATTAAAGGCGCAGGTATGGATCCTGTTTATGTAAAATCAAACAAATCGATTATTGGTAAATCAGGTGCAGTGTTAGAAGGTCTTAACTTATATATCTATACCGTAAGCAACATTATTGTGCAGAACATCACCTTTAAAAACTATGTTGAACAGGCAGCTGTACAAATTAAAGATTCGGCTCACCACGTTTGGGTAGACCACTGTGATTTTTCTACAGACCGTACACACGGATGGGAATACTGGGGTAAAGATATTTGCATTACCCGCGAATCTGATTACGTAACCGTTTCATGGAGCAAATTCCACGATACAAACCTATCAGTATTAATTAGTGGTGGTATTGCTGGTCACGAAGCAGATAAAGGTAAATTACACGTAACCATGCACCACAACATGTGGTACAACATTACTGAGAGAGAGCCATCAATGAACTGGGGTAGTGTACACATGTTTAACAACTATCACTTAAACAATTCAGGTTATTCAATCGGTACAAGAGCTGGTGGTATTGTAAGAACAGATAACGAGTATTTCTCTAACTGTGTTAAACCTTTAACTACAAAAGTAGCAACCGATCCTGAAGGATACTTTAGCGGTATTACAACCAACATTTACGATAAATGTGGCGCAAACAATATAACGACGGCAGTTTCTAGTTGGGTTCCAGAGTATGATTACAAATCATACCTTAACGATGCGGCATCAGTGCCAGCACTTGTTATGGCTAACGCTGGTCCAACTAAGTAAACCAAAATCTTCATATTTTTTCTGCGAAGCCACCTGGATAGGTGGCTTTGCAGTTTAAATAAAAAAAAACTTTGACATGATGAACATTACTAAGAAAAAGATCTTTATTGTCTGCGATTCTTCCAGATCATTGCTCGATTTTAGAGGAAGGCTGATTGAAAAGATGCAGCAACACAACCAGGTGTATGTATTTACACCCAAAATAGAACAGGAAACGGTACGTAAGCGGCTCGACGAAATGAAGGTAATTACCTACGAGAGCAACCTTAACGGTAGTAATGTATCCATCCTGTCAGATCTGCGGTTTATATATTCACTGTATAAACTAATGAAAGAAATAAAACCGGATATATTTTTCCCATATACCTTTAAGCCGGTTATTTATGGCTCTTTTGTAGCCAAACTTTGCAAGGTTAAACTTATTGCCCCAATGCTTACTGGCCTGGGCTATAACTTTACCGATAACAACTCCAATAATAAACTTATCGTTAAAATTACCCGCTTGTTGCTTAAGTTAAGTTTAAGGCCTGATCCCAGTTTAAATATCATCTTTCAGAACAAAGACGATTCTGAGCGCCTGGTTCAGTTAAATATTCTCAACAAGAAACACCAGGTGTATGTAGTAAACGGATCGGGAGTTGATTTAAGCCACTACAATTATTCAAAACCAAGTACTTCACCGGTTACCTTTTTAATGGTTTCGCGCTTAATTAACGCTAAAGGCATTAAAGAATATTACGATGCAGCCAGGATAATCCACGAAAAATTTCCGAAAGCTGTTTTTAAACTTATCGGATCTTATGATCCCAATATCGATTCTATTAATGAAGACCTGTACCATCAGATAGCCAATGGCAATACGATCCAGTACATGGGGCAGGTTGACGATGTTAGGCCTGATATAGAAAAATCGTCGGTAATGGTATTGCCATCCTATTATGGCGAGGGTGTTCCACGCTGTGTACTTGAGGGAATGGCCATGGGAAGGCCGGTAATTACCAGCGATTCTGTTGGTTGCCGTGAAACAGTAAACCAGGATCCTGAACAAGCCAATGGCTTTCTCATTCCGGTAAGGGATGCCAGTGCCCTGGCCAGTAAAATGGAATACTTTATCAATAACATTAGTGAAATTATTCGCTTCGGAAGCAAGGGGCACGAATTTGCCAAATCCAGGTTCGATGTAAACCTTGTTAATACCGAACTCTTCAAAATTATGCAGCTTCAGGCTTAACCTACCTGAAGTAACACAGTAAACTAACCAAATTATTCAACTAAACTTTAAGCTGTGAACAATTCATTTATTTACAAACGAGCCACTTTAGCCGACTTTAGGGAAGCTATTGATGAATATGGATGGGTCGTATATGAAAAGGCGATCAATCAGAAATTAATATCCGAAATAATTGCAGGTTTCGAAACCTCATATCATTTGCGCCGCGAAATCCAGATTTTAAATGGAATTGAGGCCAATATGGAGGGCACCTTACATCATTTACTCGAAAAGGATAATTTCGCGATCGAGTTGTTGAGTAAGCTATATTGTCACCGCGAAATACGAGATTTTTTAGGTGGAAATTATATACTGAACGGGATAAATGGTGTAATTAATACCAAAAAAAGCACATCCTATATTCAAAACATCCACCGCGATATCAGAACTTTTTCTCCGGATTCAAAACTAATGATCCAGATGATTATTGTACTGGATGATTTTACCATATTTAATGGCGCCACGCATTTTTTATCGGGATCGCACAAACTCGATATCAGGCCTGAAGAAAAGCATTTCAAAGCCTTCTCTAAACAGGCAGTAGCCAAAAAGGGGAGTATCATTCTGTTCGATTCGAACCTTTGGCATGCAGGAGGCATTAACTTTACCCGCAAACCACGCCGTGCCTTAACGCTGGGATTTACCAAGCCATATATTAAACAGCAATTCGATTACCCACGTTTTTTGGGCTACGAGTTTGGCGAAAAGATAGATAGCGACCTTAGGCAAATTATAGGCTACAATGCCCGGGTACCGGCAAGCCTGCAAGAGTATTACCGTCCTGTAGAAAGCCGTATGTACAAATCAGATCAGGGATAAATTGTAAAACAATGGAAATCCAAACGCACTCCGTCAAAACCATTGGTGGCTATATAGGATTACAGCTATCAAAAGGTTCAGTTTATCATCCCGGTTTAATTGCACTTAATACGGGTAGAAATGCTTTCGAATATATCCTTAAGGTAAGAAATTATACCATGGTATACCTTCCTTATTACACCTGCGAAGTATTACTCGAACCCTTACACAAACTCAACATTGCCTACAAGTTTTATCACCTCGATGAAAATCTTGATCCGATAATAGATTTTGATATACCCACATACAGCTGTTTATTATATACCAATTATTATGGTTTAAAAACAGAAACAGTTAGGCGCTTAACAAAAGAGATCAGCAACCTGATTATTGATAATGCACAGGCTTTTTTCTGCAAACCGATAGCCAATGCCGATACTTTTTATTCGTGCCGCAAATTTTTTGGCGTACCAGATGGTGCTTACCTTAATATTGCAACGCAGATTAATCTAAACTTAAACCAGGACCAATCTATTGATCGTTTTTCACATCTGATCAAGAGTATCGATATCAATATAGAAGAAGGTTATGGCGATTATATAGAGAATAATAAAGGGCTGTGTAACAACGACATTAAAACAATGTCGGCATTAACCACAAATATGCTTTCGGGTATTGATTATGAAGCTTGTGCTGCTATAAGAAGAGAAAACTTTGCTTTTTTAGCCGAACATCTGGCTGATAAAAACCTGTTGTCTTTAAAATTATCTGCCAGTGATGTTCCCATGGTATATCCGTTTTTAAACGATAATACAACAATTAAACAAACACTCATAAAACAAAAAATATTTGTAGCCACCTACTGGCCAAATGTTTACGATTGGGCCAGTGCCGATAGTTTTGAATATTTTCTGGCGCAGAACCTGATTGCACTACCCATTGATCACCGTTACGGGCTAGACGATATGCGTATTCTGGTAAATGCTTTAAAACCGCTAATATGAACACTCCAATTTACATAAGGCCATTAGAATTAAAAGATGCCGATGTATCTTATAAATGGCGTAACGACCCTGAAGTATGGTCGTACACAAAATTTGTTTTAAGAGATCCGGTTACGGTAGAGGTGGAAACAGCCTGGCTTGCCAATAAAATGAAGGCCGTTAACGAAAAACGCTTCGCCATTTGCATTAAAGATACAAACGAATATATCGGCAACATTCAATTGCTTGATATTAAAAATGATACTGCAGAATTTCACATTTTTATTGGTGAAAAAAAATACTGGGGAAAAGGCATAGGTTACAGTGCATCTGTAATGCTCTTAAAATATGCCTTTTATAACCTTAACCTTAAACATGTTTTTTTAGAAGTACATGCCGATAACCTGGCTGCTTATGCCATTTACAGAAAAGTAGGTTTCGAGCGTGTTTCACAAGAACATGATTTTATAAAAATGGTCATAAACTCATCGGTTTTACTGACCGTTAATTAATCTACCAACCTAATAAGCTCCAAATGAGAAAGATTATTACCATTAATGAAAAGCAAGAGTGGACAGATTATGTGAAGCGTGCGCTGCATTACGATTTTTATCACACCTGGTATTACCATTCGTTAGATAAAAGCGGTTTGCCCATACTCTTTGTTTACGAGGAAAACGAAAATTATATCGCTTTTCCACTTTTAAAACGAAACATACCCGGATCTGACTTTTTTGATTTTACATCCGTTTACGGATATACAGGGCCCGTTTCTAACATGGATTTTAAATCACTCGACGATGATTTTATGGAACGGTTTAAAGCTTCTTTTATAGCTTATCTGCAAACCGGTCAAAATGTTACAGTATTCTCGCGTCTGCATCCTTTCTTCGATCAGGAAAGATTGATGGAAAAGTTTTCAGGCGTGCATGCAAACGGAAAAACTGTAGCCATTGATTTAACCACAACTATAGAAAGTCAGCGAGCGGGTTACCGAAAGAGTGTTAAAGAGAAGATAAGGCGCTTAAGAAAACGTGATTATGAGGTAAAAATCTCTACCGATATTAATGATGCCGTTATTTTCTCTGAAATATATACCGAAAACATGCAGCGGATTGGCGCTAAGGATAGTTACCTTTTTAACCACGCTTATTTTGTTGCTTTGCTTACTTCTGATGAGTTTGACAGTAAGCTGTTTATGGTATATAAAGATGGTATTGCCATTTCGGGAGCCATTGTGGTTTGTACAAAAGAAATTATGCAGGTACACCTGCTGGCCACCCGTACCACTTATTTATTCGAATCGCCTGCTAAACTGTTAACTGATGAAATTACCGTTATAGGCAGGCAACTAGGTTATAAATATTTTAACCTTGGCGGTGGTGTTAATTTTAAGGAAGACACCTTGTTTGGCTGGAAAATGGGTTTTTCTAACTTATGTTTCGAATTTAACAGCTGGAGATACATTGCCAATAACGAATTATACAATACTCTTTTAAACGAACGATCCCTTGATCCTTACTCTAACATTGATTTTTTTCCACTCTACCGTAGTCCCGTAATTGCTTCATAATTAATTATTTAATTTTTTATTATATGGTTATGCTGATCGAAAATAATGCTACAGGCACAACTTTGCAATTAACTTTACAGCAAAAAGTTGATTGGATAAAGTATGTGGAGCTTGCCGCCGATTACGATTTCTATCACAGTTGGCAGTATCACTCTATGGCCGAAAATGGAACTCCCATTTTATTTTTTTATGAGGAAGCAGGTAATTTTATTGCACTGCCACTGCTCGACCGCCCAATTGCCGATACCATTTACAGGGATTTGCATTGCGTTTACGGTTATTCGGGGCCAATTTCTAACCTTAAGTTTGAACAACAACCTGAAGGCTTGAAAGATAATTTTTTAAAGGCGTTTTTAGCGTTCCTGCACCAGGGTAAATATGTTTCTGTGTTTTCAAAGCTACACCCGTTCTTTAAACAGAACGAGCTGCTGCAAAGAATCGAGGGATTGTATGAAAATGGAAAAACCATTGCCATTAACCTGCAGCAAACTGCCGAAGAACGGCGTAAACAATACAGAGGGACTACTTTGGATGGTATTAAGAAATGCCGCCGCATAGGCTATACCTTACGCGAAAGCAGAGGGCAGGAAGATATTGCAGCATTTACCCAATTATACAAAGCCAATATGGGCCGCATTAGTGCCGCCGATTTTTATCTGTTTGATGAAGCTTATTTTACACAAATGATCAATTCAACAGAATTTGATTGTAAACTGGTATTGGTTTGTTTAGACGATGAAATAGCCTGTGGAAGCATTATTACCTGTACAAATGGCATTATTCAGGGGCATTTAATTGCAACCAATGCTAACCACCTCAAATATTCGCCAGCAAAGTTTCTCGTTGATGAAGTAAGTGAGCTTGGCAGAAAATGGAACATGAAATATTACCATTTAGGTGGAGGCCTGGGCTTTAAAGAAAACTCGCTTTTTGAATGGAAACTAGGCTTTTCGAACCTGGTTCTAGATTACTACAGCTGGCGTTACATTGCAAACGAACCTGTTTATAACCAGCTGGTCGAAAAATCAGGCATCGACATCCAGGATACTACCGACTTTTTTCCCCTATACCGAATGACCCCTCAATAATCTACAATTGCTTTATTTAATGATTCTCAGTTATGAAAAAGTTCTTCTTCCCCGACAAGGCGCACTCTAGATGGTTAATTTTACTCATCGACCAGATGATTGTTATCTGGACCTTGTTTATATCTATTTTATTAACGCACACCCTAAATTACCAGGAAATTTTTAACGCCAGTAATTTCATGTATGTAGCGCTTTACTGCGCCATTGCAGCAGGCGTTTTTATTACACTACGCATCCATACCGGTATTATCCGGTACTCTAATACTGAAGATATTTTACGGGTATTTTTGGCAGTTTTTGTTACCAGTTTGCTTTTCATCAGCGTAAATAAAATCCTTTCGCAAAGATTTCAGTTGCTTTGGAGCCAAATGGATAAAGCATTGATCCTGAATTTCTTTATTTCCTCATCGCTGCTCATTCTAATGCGTACACTGGTTAAAGGAGTATTTTACTTTTTTAAAGAACTTAAATCAGAAACAAAAGAGAATATCCTCATCTACGGAGCCGAGAAAAAAGCCATTCTAATCAAAAATGCCATCGAACAAAATGAAGATTCGAACCTGAATATTGTTGGCTTTATTGATGATAACCGCGACCGTGTAGATAAATACCTCGAACAGAAAAAAGTTTACCATTCCTGCTCGGTTGAGCTTTTAAAAGAAAAACATGGTATTAAAAAAATATTGTTTGCCGAAGATGCTTTAAATACCTTAAACAAAAAGAAAATTATCGATATCTGCGTTAACCAGGGCATTAAAGTAATCATGGTACCGCCATCTGATAAATGGCTCTACGGTAAGCTCGATTCGCACCAATTGAGGGATTTAAAAATTGAAGACCTTTTAGAACGCGAACCAATTAAGCTAAACAAAAAGAATATTCTCAAAGATTTATCGGGTAAATGCATTTTGGTTACCGGCGCTGCGGGATCAATTGGATCAGAAATTGTTAGGCAGGCTTTACATTATAACCCTAAAATGGTTATCCTTTGTGATCAGGCTGAAACACCCTTGCACGACCTGAAATTAGAGCTTGAAGATAATTTCCAAGCAGCCCATATAAAAATATTTATGGCCAATGTGCAGAATATAAACCGCATCCGTACGCTGTTTGAGTTGTATAAGCCTGAAATCGTTTTCCATGCTGCGGCTTATAAGCATGTACCTATGATGGAGGATAATCCGGCAGAAGCTGTTTTAACCAACGTTTTAGGCACCAAAAACATGGCTGATGTGGCATTGGAGTTTGGAGTAGAAAAATTTGTGATGATATCGACCGATAAAGCGGTTAAACCCACAAATGTTATGGGCGCTTCAAAACGTCTGGCCGAAATTTATATCCAATCGTTAAACAGTCCCGAAACTTTGCCAAGTGGCGAAATTACTACACATGCCGCTCGCACACGCTTTGTAACTACCCGTTTTGGTAATGTATTGGGTTCTAACGGTTCGGTTATCCCGAGGTTTAAAAGCCAGATTGAGCGCCGTGGACCAATAACGGTTACCGATCCGGAAATAACCCGTTATTTTATGACTATACCCGAAGCCGTGCAACTGGTAATGGAAGCCGGGGCCATGGGCAAAGGTGGCGAGATCTTCTTATTTGATATGGGTAAACCGATTAAAATAGTCGATTTGGCAATCAATATGATTAAGCTGGCCGGTTTAACCCCGTATAGCGATATCGATATCGTTTTTACTGGTTTAAGGCCGGGAGAGAAGCTATACGAAGAACTGCTGTTAATGGAAGAGGAAATTATGGCTACACACCATCCTAAAATTAAAATTTCGCAAAAAGTAGCCTATAATTACCTGTACGTAAATCAGATTATTAAAGATCTGATTGTATTAAATAATGATGGAAACGACCTGAATATGGTAAAGAAAATGAAGGAAATTATACCTGATTATATCAGCAACAATTCGCGCTACGAAGAGCTTGATTTACTGGTTGCCAACTAATTACCGCAACGTTAAAACAGTAAGTATATTTTGCTTTTGTTAACAAAAATTTTATTAAATTGCAGTAACATAGTCGTCCCCGATGTTGATGGAATTTAAATATTGTTTTAAATTAAATTAACCGCTATGAGTTTAAATGTAGGCCAGGTTCTGGAGCGCGTTGTGCGCCGGGACCGTATGGGAATAAGTGAATTATCCCGTAAATTAAATGTAAGCAGGAGAACAATTTACAATTGGTTCGATCAGAAAAGCCTTAACCCCGAAATCATCTGGAAAGTAGGAAGTGTAATCGGTCATGATTTTTCGGTAGAACTGCCTGAAACTTTTGCGAAGACAAGCAGCAACATTCGTGAAGCTTTTGATGCGCATACCGAAGATTTTGCCAAAGGCGATGCCAATTCGGTCTATTTCTGGATGAATAAATACATTAAGCTGCTCGAAAAGTACAACGAAATATTAAGCCATACCAATTTGGAGAAAACGGTTTCTGAAACAGTGGCACACCACACCATGCCGCGCAACAGTAACCGTTCCGTATCATAGGCTTAACTCCCAAATTTTCTTATTATTTACTTACTAAACCAATAACTCCTTAGGCTATACGATTCTGTAAAGGCCTCCAATATTATTTCTTAACTCTCTAAAGCTTTACCATATAACGCTATTTATGGTAATGGATTTCTATTCACTAAATTTTTGAAATCATGAAAACAATTAACGCATTAACTCTGCTATTATCTTTATTTATTTTTCAGGGTGTATATGCACAATCGCAAGTTTATGGTGGCACAGGTATTCGCTATTCGGTAGGTATCGAAACTGGGTTGGCCACTGGTTATTTAGCTAAAAAATATGAAGCACCCCTGGGCGTTTCTGCACAAGCCGAATTTCCCATCACCGAAGGTATATTGTATGCGTCGGTAAATACCGGCTTCAACAATATCTTTGTTTCAGGTACTTATTCCCGTTTAGTAGATGATCTTCATCTGGTGCCTATTAAAACTGGTTTGAAGTATTTTTACAGAAGTAATCTTTACATACAATCAGAAATTGGCGTTTCGTTCCTCTTGAATAAAACCAATTGTGTTGAAGGTAAAAAAGCGGCATTTCTATATGCGCCGCAATTTGGAATGATATTTTACCTCCATAACAACAATTATATCGATGCCGGCCTGCGTTGGGAGAGTAACGGCAAATACTACAAGTGCGATCACACCAATAATTTCGTAGGCTTCCGCGTTGCCTGGGGCTTCAGTCTATAACAGCTGGGATATTTAAGTAATCATCTTTAATAAGCTCTGTACATGAAAGCAAGTATACAGTATAATACAATGAATGGACTATGGATTCTCTTTATTGATTGTAAGTATGAGGATTCTCCTAAATACATCAGGATGATTACCAAAATTATAATCAAAATGCTTTCAGGCACCATTATTCCAGGCAATAAACGTCGGGTAAGGTCGGGGAGGCATTACCTCATTCATGAGCATGTGGTAGAGTTGCATACCGATGAGTGGTTTCCGCTGGTACTGGCCAGCGAAAGGAAAGAACTTTTAGAAGGTATTAAATCTATTTTTATGGATATGAATGGAAAAAAATAATGGCTGTCTCAGCTAAGTAGAAACAGCCATTATTTTAAAAAATAGCTTAAAGAAACGGGAAGGTTGCTCCGCAAGGAGTGGCCTTTTCTTGTTTCTGGCCATTGCCTAATAATTAAGCGATAAACCTACACCGAATCCCATATCGCTATCGTAGTGCGTACGAATGCCCATATTTTTATTAATTACATACCTCAGGTCGGCCATATATTCCAAATCTGTATTGACCATAAAACCTGCCCTGAGCCTTTTAGATACCGGAATATCCTCGCGCATTAACGCCAAACGTACAATACCATCATGGTAAACCTCTGCCTGAAAATCAATTAACAGGGGCAAGGTGTACATTACCCCCAGGCTTATGGCGCTTCTGTTATCTTTTTTGTTAACCTGACCAAAGATGTTTTTTTCGTGTTCATCCATTCCCATTTTGCGGTAACGCCAGTCGAAACCAATAAAGGGCATTAGCCATTGCATTTTTCCAATGTAACGGCCTACATGTGTTTCTACCTCATAACCATGCATGTTGTTATATCCAAGTCGCCACTCGGTACCAACTGACCATCTTGCATTTTGCAGCATGGCCGAACCATCGTTGCCGTTTGTGGCAAAATCGTTCTGAGCCATAAAATGCGGCATATTACTTTCTTTCTGTAACTCGCGGTAAGCCTGCGCCTTATCGGGCAACAGTGGGTTTTTATAATCTCCTACAGCAAACACCCGGTTCATACCTGCCATCATGTGGTATAAAATATGGCAATGAAAAAACCAGTCGCCTTCTTCGTTTGCTAGAAACTCAATGGTGTCCGTTTCCATGGGCATAATATCGAGCACATTTTTAAGCGGAGCATTTTCTCCCTGTCCGTTAAGCACCCTAAAATCGAAGCCATGTAAGTGGATAGGGTGGCGCATCATCGAATTGTTATACAGCGTAATGCGTAATATCTCTCCCTTTTTTACAGGAATTTTATCACTTTCGCTCAGCACTTTATTATCCATGCTCCAAACGTAACGGTTCATGTTGCCTGTAAGCGTAAATTTAAGCTCTTTTACAGGTGTGTTTTTAGGTAGCGTGGTAGGAGCTGGTGCTTTCAGCATGGCGTAATTTAACGTAACAATATCACCCAGTGCATTTGCATTGTAGCGATTTGGATCGGGCTCCATATTCATCCCTTTCATATTGTGGGCTTCGCTTTTTGAAGCTTCTCCGGTAATTTCCGGATACATAACCACGTTCATATCCATCTGGTTAAGGCTCATTTTCATGTCCATATCATCGAGGTCGCCGTTCATCTTCATCATATCATTCATCATCTTCATTCCATCAAAATACTTGAGGCGCGGCAGTGGCGAAATCAATTGTTTAATGCCATTACCAATAAAGTAACTGGTAGATTGGGTTCGGTCTTCCGTGGTAGCCATAAATTCGTAGGCAATCCCGTTTTCGGGTATAGTAAGCACCACATCATAAGTTTCTGATACGGCAATAATTAAGCGATCAACCTCAACAGGCGTTACATCGTTACCATCGCTGGCCACAACAGTCATTTTACCACCCGCATAACGCAGCCAGAAATAAGAAGACGCCCCCCCGTTCGAAATACGGAGCCGTACACGATCGCCAGCTTTTAAGGTTTTGCCATCCACACTTTTTAAACTGGTAGCAACCTGGCCGTTCATTAATACCTTATCGTAATACACATCACTTACATCCATAGCGGTCATCCTTTTCCATTCGTTTTTCACTTTGGTTTTAAGCTGACCTTGCCTAATGGCTTCGGCATAAGATTGTGTAGCTCCTTTTTTAATAGCTGCCCAATCGTTGGCATTATGTAGCATCCGGTGTACGTTGTCCGGATTCAGATTTGTCCATTCGCTTAGCACTACAGGCAGCGTTGGCAAATCGTCTATTCCCTTTCTAAAGGTGTTATCCGTGCTTCGCTTTTTCATTACAAAATTGCCATACATACCAATCTGCTCTTGCAGGCCCGAGTGCGAATGGTACCAGTGTGTGCCATTCTGGATAATTGGAAAGCGATAGGTATGTGTAGTATTGGGCTTAATGGGCTGTTGGGTAAGGTAGGGCACGCCATCTTCTTTATTGGGCAAAAATACACCGTGCCAATGCAATGATGTGTTTTCTTTAAGCTGGTTATGTACTACAATTTCGGCCGTATCGCCCTCTGTAAAAGTAAGGGTAGGCATTGGAATTTGTCCGTTAACCGCAATTGCCCGCTTTTCTTTGTTTGCGTAATTTACAACCGTATCTTTTACGTAAAGGTGGTAGCGTACTACTTTTTGCGCCTGTAAAGGGCTGGTGCAAATGAGCAGTAAAAGCACCGGCAATATTATTTTAGCGATGTTTTTATATATATTCATCTGATATTTTTTAGTTTAAACTAATCTGGTTTTCAAACCAATTAATTAATGTTTTTACTTGTAACTCATTTAACCTGGCATTGCGATGTAGCAATGTGTATGAGTTGAGTGGCATTTTTTTACTTTCGATCTGCTTTTTAATAGATTGTAACAATCTCTTTTGCTTTCTGTTAGGGTAGTTATTCCATTCGTTGAAATTAAGCACTTCCTTTCCTGAATTGATATGACCTTGAGTAAATACCTGTACTGGCTGAATGTATTGATACCACTTATAATTGGTGTTATTGCTGTGGCAATCGTAACACGAATTGGCCAATATATTCCCTACTGCAAGCGGCGGTCTGTAAAACTGTACAAAACCTGCCGAACCGGCCTGCCCTTGTTTTATATTCAGGGCAGGCCGGTATAATTGAACAAGTAAAAAGAGCAATAACAGGAGGAAAGCCCCTGTTTTTAACATCTTTTTCATCTTAATATTCTTGTTTTACAGCACCACAGGTAAGCATTTGTTTGCCGTAATATGGGTTTTTGATTGCTTTGGTTTCACTAATCCAAATGGCACCTTTACCTTCATTATACATGGGACAACGGTCTACATATAATTTTTGCGGCGCTCCCAACAGGTTTATCATGTCGTTAACATCATTGCTCAACGATTCGAAATGTTCACGCTGATGCGCTATCTGATCGGCATTGGTAGCAATATGTGTGGCATTTTCTTTTATATCATCAACTATATCCTTATAGTCGTTTAATTTACCGCCAGGAATCGCAGAATGATCTATTTTGCCCAGTGCTTTCAATAATTGGTTGCCTGCTTCAGATACTGCAGTGGCATCATCGGCAATCAGTGCATTTTTTAAGCCTAAGTAAGCTGTTAGCAATGGGCCGGCAGGCTTAGTTTTGGTATCAGCTTTAGCATCAGTCTTAACTGCTTTCGGGTCGTTTTTTGCCCTACTATCAGCTGTTTTTGATTGCTGGCCACAAGAAATTAGTATTACTGCTATGATAACTAAACAAGTTATCGAAAAAAAGAAATTTTTCATGCGTTCGCTCTTATATTTAGTTACCATTACTTCAATATTTCTACCGTACTGCCGCAAGTGAGCATTTTACTGCCGTAAAAAGGGTTTTTAACCGTACTTTCTTTGCTAAGCCAATTAGCACCCCTACCATTATTATACATAGGGCAATGCTGGTAATAAACCGGCATATCTTGTTTTGCAACTTTTGCAAGTGGATACATGGTTACAGAAAGGGATGAAAATGTTTGCCTTTGATCAGTTATATCTTTTGATTTTGAAAGATTGGTTACATCGGTTGTTAAAGTTTTTACAGCAGCCATCCAGGCAGAATGCTCTGCTGAGTTAAGCTTCTCCATTTCTACAGCTTTAATGGCATTAAGCAATGCTGTTGCTTTAAGACCAGCTGCATTGGCATCTGATTTTACAAGAGCATCTTTAAGTGCAAAATACTGTTCGAATACAGTTTTTAATTGTGCTGTATTTGCAGCAGCAGACACACCCTGGTGATTGTGATCTGCTTTTACCGTAGCAGCCTCTTTCATTTTACTTACCGGCTTTAAAGTCCGGTTGTAGCGGCAACACTCAGGTAGCTTTGCATAAACCTCATCAGGAGCCAGGTAAGCCGTATTATCGTATCCTGCTAAAGCAATTCGCTTTAATATTTCATCGGTATTTGTTTTTTGGTTGTTGTAGGTAATGCTGGCCATTTTAGAGGTTTCATTCCAGTTTACTGCCGCAATACTTTTAATATTCGCAGCGCTTTCGATGGTTTTCTTACACATTTCGCAGTTTCCTGATACCTGGATGCTAACTGTTTGTGCATTTTTGATTTGGGCAAAAGCGTTTGTAGCCGATAATAACAGCGTTATTACCATCCATATTTTTGATGTCAATTTCATTGTGATGATTTTAAAATGCTATAAATTAAATAATAAACTGCGCCCCTTACTTTGATAAAGACGCATTTGTGGCTATGCAGCCATTAATTTAAGCTATTTTAGGCGGTTGCCAGATAGAAATAAACCCGAAAGCGTAATTGGATTGTTTATAACCGATTTGCTGTTTTTCAACTGCAGGTGGTTGATTGATAACTTTCAAATCGCATACTAAAGCCGCGCTTACAGTAGGGCAGGAAGCACAGCAACGGCACGAGTTGTGTTTACACTTGTTGTTACAATCTTTGTGTTTTGATTTTTTGTTGGCTTTGGTAGGGCAGCAATCTTTCATTGCTGCTTTTTTGTCCAGGCTTTTTGAGCAGGAAGTGTGCATTTTTTTAGCAGAGATTGAAGCATGCGCATAACTTAGGTTTGGGAATAAAAAAGACCCCAAACACAATAGCAATACTGCAACAATATCTATTCTTAAATTTTTCAATGCAAAGCAAAGGTAGGTAATAGATTAATTAAAATACAATGATTTATTTTTTTTAAGATCGTCTGGTTGTCATGAGTAATTGCCCCGCCAATAGAAGCAATGCACTGGAACCTACCTCCTGATTCACAAATTGGGCTATTGAAGGGCACCAGCTTAATGTTTATTTACTTAAGAAAGGAAGGATAAGACCAGATAGTATTTCTGTTTTACCCATCAGGCCCACATGGCTGGCACCTGCAATAATTGCCAATTGCGACTTTGGCATTGCAGCCATATCTCCGGGTATGCCACCACCCAATAACTGATAGGTGCGGGCAGTATACTGTAAATCGACTCCGTCGTTATCACCCATGATCAGCAATACGGGTGAGGAAAGATGTTTGATGTTATCCTCTCCCAAATCAAAATCCTCTGCTGCAAATTTGACCATTTTGGTAATGAATTTCGCCCAGTGTGAAGGATTTGGAGCTAGTGAATCATAAACTTGTTTTATTGGCGAACTGGCAAAAACTTCGGGTGTTATTCCACTGATAGCCTGTTGAACCTGTGGCAGCCAGCCAGCCCTTTTGTACACGCCTGAAATGATAACGAGTTTTCCTACCAACTGCGGATGTGCAATTGCCATTTGGTAAGATATAGGTGCGCCAAAACTGTAACCTATCACATCAGTCTTTTTAATATTCAGGTATTTCAATAATCCGGCAACATCGTCTGCCAATGCTGTGTAAGAATAAGGTCTGTCGATGTCTGCGGTACGGCCATGTCCCTGCATTTCGACCGCTATTACCTTGTGCGTTTTAGCGAGCTCGGGTATCAGCTGGCTCCAGTTGGTGCCAATAGTCATAAAGGCGCCGTGAAGTAATACCAGCGGAGCGCCCTCGCCGTAGGTTTCATAGTAAATCTTTAATCCATTAACAGGCGCATATCCGGACGATGCTGGTTTCTGTTGCGCCACAGATGCTGTCATTATAAAAATGATCAGTGATAAGGATAGTATGATATTTTTCATTGTTTGTATTTTGCTTATTCAAACTTACATCATGTACCCTGAATTGGGGATAGGTAAACACGACAATTGTGCGGTGTTTTTAAGACGGGAAGAAAACTAAAATAACTTATTTGCTATTTCATCATGCTTATGGGCAAAAATGAGATCAATAACATTCCCTTTCATTAAAGTTAACGCTTAGCGAAAGGGTAACTAAATTTCTCTATTAATCACTCCAGAATTGTCTGTTTAAATAATAAGAGCTTAGTTTAATTATTAGAAGGATTTACTAGTGAAACACTTACGCTTCTTTTATTAAATTCAATATCCAGTTGAACCGTTATCCTTATCGCGACCTTCTTTTTATCTTGTTCTGCCGGAACCCATCGGGGTGCGTTTAACATAGCATCAATAATAGCCTTATCTACTTCAAAGTTTATATCCTCATCAACAATATTTCTTGTTATTACGCTTGGTTCAATAATTCTTCCCGCTGTATCTATGGTAATGTTATAAAACGACTTTTTTGTGCCAGATTGGCTGATACCTTTTTTCGAAAGCTGGGCGTTTAAATAACGAATAAAGTCATATTTGGAGCGGGGATTAGTTACGTGGCTATATTTATTCTTAATAAAGTCGATTTTTTTAATCACTTTGTTTTTTTTGTAAATTTCAGTTAGCATGGTATCACCTTTTCCTGATAATATATGCCATTCGCCTTCTCTCATATCATCAACATAATTTCCCCTTACCGATACTATTCCATGATTATAACTTTCGTATAAACCATTCATCTTGCCATGTTCTAATGTTTCAACAAATAGTTTTTCTTTTGAAGCGTTAAAAGTAGTCCAGATACCTGTTTTTTCACCATTAACATAGTATCCAACTTTACTCAGGAAATTTTTTGCCGGTACAATTACAGAATCTGTTTTATGGGTAACATAATCATAGGTAATTTGTATATGTGGTGGACTATAATTATAGTATTTGAATCTTCCGGATGCTATAGTTAATTTTTCATCCAGAAAGGTTCCTATAGTCATTATACTATCCTGTGCATCATATTCATGAACCATCCAGGCAGAACTGGAAGCCAACTTTTCAATTACAAAATGAGTGTTCTTACGTATAGAATCGAGCGTGCTGCCAAAGGGCGGCAATGGTTCAATACGTGACTGCGCACTTAAAAACACAGGAAACAACCAAAATAATAGGAGAAAGCGATTTGTCATACTTAAATATATGGAAATTAGTAAAGAAAAGAGCTTCGCGTGAAAAAACGAGACCATGTGCATAATTCCAATTAAAGGGTGTAAGCATGTATTGATCCTTCTTAGGCTTTCCATTTTAATACAGAATATAAAAAAATCAGGAAAACAAAAAACCCGACTATTGTCGGGTTTCGTTTTTGTGGGCGGAAAGCGAGGGATTCGAACCCCCGGACCTGTTACAGTCAACAGTTTTCAAGACTGCCGCATTCGACCACTCTGCCAGCTTTCCGGAGGCAAAAGTACAAACTCCGGCTAAATCTGCAAACTATGATTGTGTTTTTTTTATATAAAATTGATAATTACTTAACACAGAGCGAGAAAAAATTATTTCTTCTGAATGTTTTCTTCTATTGGCTCCGATTTTTTGAAGAGATTGAAGGTAGGGCGGATAATTTTTACACTTCTTTTGCTTACATCAACACTTGCATTCAGCTCAAAACCGATGAGTAAAATCAAAGAATTGAGGTAAAGCCAGATCATCACTACGATTAAAGTACCAATTGAGCCATACACTTTATTGTATGAGCCAAAATGGTTAATGTAGTAAGAAAAGCCCCAGATAGTTATAAAAGCCAGAATAGTGGCCAGCCAGGAGCCTGCGCTAAAAAGTTTCCACTTTTTGGTATGAGATGGGCCATAGCGGTATAAAATAGAAATGGTAATAAAATACAGCGCGGCCAATAATGCCCAACGGGTAAAGTTTACTGTATAAACCAGGAAGCTGTCTTTTAAGTGTAATTCGTCATTAATTTTAGTCAGTAAAACATCGCCTAAAGCCATGGCACTGATGCATATGATGATCGAAAAACAGATAATAACGGTTAATATCAATGCAATTAAACGCTGTTTTAACCAACCCCTGGTTTCGATAATCAACGATGATTTGTTAAAAGCTTTCATCAGGTTCTTAACTCCATTGGTTGCAAAGAATAGTGCAGAGAAAAAACCAAAGGATAACAATCCCCTGTTTTGGTTTTTTATGATATCCTTTAGCGTTGTTTCAAAAGCATCAAATGCGTTATGTGGCAATACCAGTTGGATCAGGTTTAAGAGCTGATCCTGGAAACCTTTTATCGGAATAAAGGGGATAAGTGTAAAAAGAAAGATAATACCCGGGAAAATGGCCAGCATAAAACTGTAGGCCAATGAAGAAGCCTTATTAACCAGGGTATCTTTACCAATTTCCCTGAAAAAGAAAGTGGCCACCGTATATAATGGGAGTGGACTAAAACCAGGCAAAACACATCCTTTGGTCCATTCGATAAACCTCGAATAGAGCTTAAGTTGTAATAATTGCCTATGTAACCATTCCATTGTAAATACTAATTAAAAAATACCGATAATTTCTCCATAAAATTTTCGGGTGGATTTGTAGGTTTATTTTTTTTCATATCTACAAAAACAAGCGTGGTGGCCCCCAGGTTAATCAGTTCTTCCTTTTCGTTATACAACTCGTATTCAAAAAAGATCCTGATACCGGGTAACGTTTTTATAATCGTTTTTACTGTAATTTCCTGATCGTAAAGTGCAGGTTTAATGTATTTGCATTTTAGTTCTAAAACAGGCATCATAATACCATCTGCTTCCATAGAGCTGTAGCTCATGCCTAAACTGCGCAACATTTCTACCCGGCCTACTTCGTAATATTGGGCATAGTTACCATAATACATATAACCCATTTGATCGGTTTCGCCGTAGCGCACCCGTATTTTTGTACTGTGGCTATACATTATTTAAATATGTTCCTTTTGTTTAAAGCCTCGCGGTATTTTTTGGCATTTACTTCATGCTCAGCCTTGGTTTCGGCAAAGTTATGGTAACCCGAAAAATCTTCTTTAGCACACATGTAAATGTAATTGTTCTTATCGCGGTTTAATACGGCATCTATTGCATTTATGCTCGGCATCATAATTGGGCCTGGAGGCAAGCCTGCATATTTATAGGTGTTGTAAGGCGATTGTACCTGCAACAGCTTTCCGGTTACCCTTTTAACCGTAAAATCGTTATTGGCAAATATTACTGTCGGATCGGCTTGTAACAATATGCCTTTGTTTAAACGGTTTAAGTACAGGCCAGCAATAATTGGCATTTCTTTATCGTAAAGCGCCTCACCATCCACAATAGAAGCAAGGGTATAAACCTGAGCCGGGCTAAGGTTTAAGCTTGCTGCCTTTTGTTTGCGTTCTGCATTCCAGAATTTATCATATTCCTTGTGCATCCGTTCAAAGAAATCAACCGGCGAAATGTTCCAATACATTTCGTACGTGTTTGGGATGAACATGGTGTAAACATTATCCTGGTTAAAGCCATATTTGGCAATCAGGGCAGTAGAATCTAATGCATTAATGAAACTTAAAGAATCGGCTTCTAGGTTGCTGGCTAAATAGGCAGCAAAGTTTTCCTTTTTGCGGATGTTATGGAATTTTAGCTTAACCGGATCCTGGTTACCGGCTTTAATCAGGTTAATCAAGGTACGGTTGGTCATTCCCTTTAACAAACGGTAACGGCCTGGTTTAACACTATTGGGTAAGTTCATTTTACCGGCTGCTGCAGTAAATGAAGAAATACTTTTTACCAGGTCTTTCTTTTTTATTTCGGCTACCAGATCATCATAGCTGCTTCCGGTTTTAATGTATAAATATTTTTGATTTTCGGTAACGTTAGGGGCAAAGTATAGCCTGTAAAGGTTTAAAGCAAAATAACCGCCTATTAAAATCACAACAAGTGCAATTACTAGTGCTACTTTTTTGCCGGTACTCATATTCTTTTTTTCTACTTCAGTCATCGGTATTTTATGCGAAATTATTGTTGTTTGTTAGATAAGGTAATATTTATTTTGGTGCCAATAGCCACTTTGGTCACCGAATCGGCCACCATAGGGTCTTGCTTGATAATTATTGCTGCAGCGCTATCTGTAACAGGACCATCGTAAATAATGGTACCTAAACTCAGGTTCGAGCCTTTTAAGCTAAATTTAGCCTCGTCCATGGTTAAGCCCATTAACTGTGGGATTTCTACTTCCTCATTTCCGCGTCCGTCGCCCAGTACAAGGTTAATGCGTGAGCCTACCGGAACAATCTGACCAGCCGTAATGGGTTGACCGCCAAATGAAGCTTCCAATACCACATCGCGGCTCACATCAGGCCTGTAAGTGGTATCGCCAAGTTTCAAGCGCGAACTCTCAATAAGGGCTTGCGCCTCTCTAAGGGTTTTAAACGCAATATCAGGAAATTTTGTATTGGGTGTTTTACCTGCATTAATCGTTAAGTAAATGGTGCGGTTATCTTTTACAAAAGTATTAGGGTCTGGATCCTGGTCGATAACAATACCCGCCGGTTGGTCAAGAATAAAAACCGAATCTACTTCGTATTTTAAGCCTGCATCTTCGAGTTTTTTTACAGCTTGTTCAAACGGCAGCCCTTTAACCAATGGAACATTTAAACCCTGACCATGTTTGGTGTAATATCTTAAGCTAAAAAAAGCGATCAGCAGCAAAACAATAACGGTAATTACGGCTGCTAAAATGTTGTTTCTAAAGGATTTCGTTTTTAAGTAATCTATAAATTTAGACATGAATCTTAAATTTTGGGTTATGCATGTAAGCTCAAATGTAGCTATTTTTAATTATTGAATGTAGAATAGATTAGGGGCATAAGCAATTATCCGTCCAAATTATATTGATTTTATTTATTGTATATTCTATGGTTCAAAATTAACTAAAGAACAAAGATATTTATATTTTTGAGGATATATTTATATTCAATTTCTATTTATAACAGGATTTCAGACATGAAAAAAACGATAGCATTGTTAACAGGCGGTACCACAGGCGAATGGGTAGTTTCGGTAAAAAGTGCGGCAACTATTGCGCAACATATCGACCCCGAATTATACGATGTTTATAAAATTATGCTGAACGAAAAGGGCTGGTTCTACGAGCCTGCCGATTCGGTAAAAATTGAAATTGATAAGAACGATTTTTCGTTAACCTTAGAGGGAAGAAAAATAAAGTTCGACGGTGTATTTATTGCCATACACGGTTCGCCGGGTGAAGATGGTAAGTTGCAGGGCTATTTCGATATGATTGGCATTCCTTACACTACCTGCGATGCTTTGACTTCATCTATTACCATGAATAAAGGCTATACCAAAGCAATTGTTGAGGGGATAGATCATTTATATACCGCTAAATCGGTGCAGATCTTTAAAGGAGGCAATTACAATGTAAATCAGATTAAGCAGGATTTAAGGCTTCCGTATTTTGTTAAACCCAACAGTGGTGGTAGCAGCATTGGTATGACCAAGGTTAAACATGCTGATGACCTGGAAGAGGCAATTGAAAAAGCGTTTAAAGAAGATAGCCAAATCCTGATAGAAGAATTTGTTAGTGGCCGTGAGTTTTCGATCGGTATTTTTGGTGCCGAAGGAAAGATTATTGTTTTGCCTACTACCGAAGTTATTCCTCAGAATGAGTTTTTCGATTTTGAGGCTAAATACACACCTGGTGCCACCGAAGAGATTACGCCAGGCAACATGAATGAAGAAGAACTGGTTAGGGTACAACAGGTTGTAACTGATGTATATAAAAAGTTAAACTGCAGGGGCGTGGTACGGGTAGATTATTTCCTGGAGCACGAAACCGGCAAGTTTTATTTTATTGAAATTAATACCATTCCCGGTCAAACCGCTACCAGCTTTATTCCACAACAGGTAGCAGCAATGGGCATTACACTGAAAGAGTTTTACACCCGGTTAATGAAAGAAACCTTAGGCTAGTTTAAAATTAACTGAAAAATGAATATCCAGAAGCTTATTGACAGCGGTTTAAAGGTAAAAGCTTACGCTAAAGATTTGGTGATTTACGAGCCCGGCATGCAGCCCAGGTATGTGTATTTCATTAAATCAGGAGAGGTGCGCATGGTAACTGTGAGCGATGAGGGCAAGGAGTTTATTCAGGGCGTTTTTAAAGCTGGTCAACATTTTGGAGAGCCAGCATTGCTTATTAACAAACCTTATCTGGCCTATACCGTTACCAATAAAGATTCGCAGCTTATAGCCGTAAATAAGGATGACTTTTTCTGTCTGATTAAGCATGAGCCTGATTTTAGCATGAACCTGATCCAGACGCTAAGTCACCGCTTATTTTATAAATCGATGATGCTCGAAGAACTGGCCAATGAAAAAGCCGATCACCGTTTACTCACCATCATCAATTATTTACTACAGGATATTGCTGAAGGCGAACATTTAAAGGTAACCCGCCAGGAACTGGCCGATATGACTGGTTTACGGGTAGAAACGGTAATCCGTGGTGTAAAAATGCTAGCTGAAAAAGGTTTCATTAAAACTGTTAAAGGAAAAATAGTAAAAAGGGTAAAATAAGCTCCAAAGCGGAGTAAAGAATGTTGGCCTTAAAGTTCTTGCTGTTTTGGTTGTGCTATTTACTAAGCAATAAACTAATGACCAATGAACGATCAATATGACACAGATCATAATTTAGTGGAATATTAAAGCCTAACTTTGTAGTATCAAATCAGAATATTATGGCTGAGTTATCAAAATTTCAATCCTTTTTACAATGTAAATGTCCACGTTGCCGCAAAGGCGATATTTTTACAGGAAATGCTTATTCGTTCAGACTTCAGAAAACAAATATTAACTGTCCGCATTGCAATTTAAAATTCGAGCGCGAACCTGGCTTCTTTTATGTGGCCATGTTTGTGAGTTACGCCATGAATGTTGCTGAGATCATTACCATAGGAGTGGCCTCCTACATTTTGGGTTTACCATTGGTTTATGAAAACCTTTGGTATTATGTTGCCTTGATATTAAGCGGTGTGCTACTTTTGTCTCCCATCAATTACCGCTATTCGAGGGTAATTTTGTTGCACTATTTAACACCAGGCCTGCATTACGTACCTGGAAGCGGCGATTAATCGGCGGCAAGATATAGGAAGGGAAGTCAGATGGAAACATCTGACTTCTTAAATTATAGCAAATTAAAGTTTGCCATACTGAGCCTCTTGAAGGGCTTAACTATAAAGAGATTTCTCGACTCCGCTCGAAATGACGGATAATCTATTAAAATCGTCACCTTGAGCATCTCGAAACGCAATGTCTCATCATCAAGGTTTGCCCTTCATTGGGTGCTGTACATATTCAGACCAGCCCACCACTTTACCGTCTTTCATTTTAAAATCGTTGAAGCAATTTACGGTATCTGTTTTACCATCTTTCATGGTCGAAATCTGTTTGTACCACAAGCTCACCCATTCTTCTGATTTATCTTTGCTGATTACCGATTCCATATCTTCCATATCGATCTGGATATGCTTAAACCGGTCTATTTCGTGTTGTGCTTCACCTAAAAACTGACTTCTGGTGCCTTTAAAGCTGTAGTTATCGACCATAAGCCAGATGCTATCGCCAAGAAAAGGTTTAACAGCTGCTGTATCCAACGATGCAAAACCTTTTAATGCGCTCATGGCAGCAACCATGTTGCCTGGTTCAGGGTTCATTTCCCAATTATGCACTTTTTTAGGCGTGTAAGGGTACTTTGTGGTATCGGTAGCTACCGTGTTAGTTGTTTTTGCTTCCTTACTCTGGCATGCCGCCAAAAGTAAAGCCACCGCAAAGAGGGGGACTAGTTTTTTGATCATAATTAGTATAGTTAATGGTTACTTAAATATACTAATTAACTGAATACTATTTATTTAAATTCTTTCTGATAATTTCTGTCAGTCCTTTAACTTTCTCTTCGGAGGTTAACTCGTAACGGTATTCATCTTCGATACTGCCCATTTTGGCTTCAGTATTTCTATACTCCATTTTACTGGCCACAAACCCCTTTGCTGAAGCATGAAATTCTTTAGCACCTGTTTTGGTAATCAGTTCCTGTATGTTGCCCTCATTTATGCCCGCGCCTGGCATAATTGCAATGCGGCCATTAGCTTGTTTAACGAGCTGCGCCAGTTTTTCGATACCTAGTGGGGCGTTTGGTGCACCACCTGAGGTTAAAACCCGTTGAACTTTGAGCTCAACGAGGTCTTCTAAGGCCTGAACCATGTTATTACTCATATCAAAAGCCCGGTGAAAAGCCACGCCCATAGGCTGTGCAAGTGCAATCAGTTCGGCACATCTGGCTTTATCAATGCTACCATCAGCATGAAGTATACCAATAACTACCCCTTCACATTTTAAAGATTTACAGGCAATTATATCTTCCTTCATCAACTCAAACTCTATATCTGAGTATAAGAAATCGCCACCCCTTGGACGGATGATCGGCCAAATGGCAATAGTGAGATTTTTTTTAGCAAGCGCTATTTGTCCGTAGCTTGGGGTAGTACCGCCTTCGGCCAGATTATCGCAAAATTCAACCCTGATGGCACCACCTTTTTGTGCTGCCAGGGCAGAGGTATAAGAATTGGCACATACTTCTAATCCACCAACTATTTCTTTATTATGCATGTTGTGCTTTGTTTAATGTTATGCTTTGGGTCCTTTTGGGCCAAGTACTACCCAACCTTTAGGCGATTTATAGGTATTTAATAGTTGAACGGATTTACCACCGTCGGGATGCCAGCACACTTCGGTAATTACCCAGTGCGTTTCATCGATCTTTTTACGTTCGGGGAAAGCATTCTGGATAGCTGAAAAATCAGGAAAACCGTTTTCTTCTATATTTTTGATGAAAGACAGTTTTAATAATTCGGCAGTTTCTGCGATTAATGCTTTGTTGATATCCATATCCATGCCTGAAAGCATTGTGGTGGCTTCTTCAAGAAAATCTTTACAATCCATTGCTGCATTGATATCCTTGTAGTTATAAGCTTTTTCTAAGGATAGAATTGCACCTTCGGGTGTTTCCAGGTTTGTTTTGAAATGATCAACCCCCTCATCGATATATAAATTAATTTGCTGATCGAATGCCATTTTATCTTTATCCGGAATGTTATCGCGGATAGCCCTGATGGTGTAACCGCCAATTAAACGACCGTCTTCGATAATCATCCAATCAGATATCAGCTCGCGTTTAATTCCGATTTTTTGGTTCAGTTTTATGTTATGAACATTAACAGGAGCATTTCCGACAGTACCAAATAAATTCCCTTCATCATCAAAATGAGGATCGGTTAACCAGATATGTTCTCCGTTATCTCCATCAATAATCATCACTTTCACTGAAAAGTAATTCTGATGTGGCAATGGGTTTTTCAGGCTGGCTTCAAAATACCAAAGGGTGAGCACTGCTTTTTCAATGGCCCAATCCATTTTTTCATTATCCTCGGGAATAATAACCATATCTGGCTCGCCTTTACGTTCGGCAACGTTCTTTTTACCGAAAATCTTTGCTAATAGTCCCATTGGAGTTTTATTTAGATGTGAGCTATGAATATGGCAATTAGTAGTAGCTTTTGCCTTTAATTAAAAGATCTTGCTTTTCGGCATTACAAACCGCATAGCTGAAACCCTGCTGAATGGCATAAGCACCATATTCGCCTTTTTTGTTAATGGCTAAGAAACCAACCTGGATATTTTTAGCAGTCTCAGGTTTCTTTTTAATGATACGCATTACGGCTTCTTTACAAGCTGCTTCGGGGCTATAACCTTGTCGCATGAGTTCTACCACCAAAAACGAGCCTACATTTCTCACTACTTCTTCGCCAACGCCGGTAGAGGTTGCGCCACCGATTTCATTATCTACATATAAACCAGCACCAATAATAGGGCTATCGCCAATGCGGCCATGAAGTTTATAAGCCATGCCACTGGTAGTACAGGCGCCAGAAATATTGCCTTTGGCATCGATAGCCAGCATACCAATGGTATCGTGGTTATATTGGTTTCCGGGTAATTTTTGAGGGGCAGCTTTTTGGTAAAGCTTATTTTCAATATTCATTACCGGCGCATACTTGGCTGTTTTTAACCATTCCTTCCATGCTTTTTCGCTTGCAGGGGTAAGCAGGTTTTCTTTTTTAAAGCCTTGTTCTAATGCAAACTGAAGTGCTCCATCGCCCGCCAACATTACGTGAGGCGTTTTTTCCATTACTTTACGGGCTACCGAAATGGGATGTTTAATGTACTCGAGTGCTAAAACTGCACCGCAATTGCCTTGCTCATCCATAATACAGGCATCGAGCGTTACACGACCATCACGATCGGGTAAACCACCATAACCCACCGACTGATTTTTTTCGTCAGCCTCAGGCACCCAAACACCTTGCTCAACAGCATCAAGCGCCCGGCCGCCTGTAGAAAGTACTTTCCAGGCATCGGCATTGGCCGCAATCCCAAAATCCCAGGTCGAAATTACAATAGGGAAATTAGCTGCTTTTTGGCTTCTCTCTGGAACTACAGCTGCTATGCTGCTTTTGTCAATAGCCAGTAACCCGGCAGAAAGGGCAGAGGCTTTTATAAATTTACGGCGGTTAAACATGTATGTTGGATGGTTTGTTGTTTTATTTGGTTAAGTGTATAAATCGGTTAACTGGTTAATCGGTAGTTACACTTTGTAAATTGTAATTTGATTATTGGTTATTCTCTAACTTTTGGTTAATTGTATAAATCGTTTAACTGGTTAACTGGAGGTTGTAGTTTGAAAATTGCAATTTGATCATTGGTTATTCGCTTGGCCTTTGGTTAATTGTAAACCTATCTGCATCTTTAAGAAAAGGAAACTGTCGCCTTATTTTAACCAATTCTTCGTAATTGATACTAAAGGTATAGAGATCTTCGTCTTCTGGTTTGTAATAAACGGTATTGCCATAAGGATCTAAACACATTGATAAGCCACTGTGGTAAATCTGGTTACCATCATGCCCCACGCGGTTTACAGCAATAACATAACTTTGGTTTTCTATAGCACGTGCCGGAATTAAGGCTTTCCAGTGCGCCGAACGTTTATCAGGCCAGTTAGCTACCAGCAGTAAAATATCGTATTCCTGATCTACATTACGCAACCATACCGGGAAACGGAGGTCGTAGCAAATGGCTAATCTGATTTTCCAGCCTTTCAGTTCAACCACCAGTTTTTGCTTACCGGGGCTAAAATGTTCGTCTTCATCGCCCATGCCAAACAAATGGCGCTTATCGTAATGCTGGTGCTTTCCATCTGGTTCCATCCAGATTAAGCGGTTGTAATATTGGTTATTTTCTTTTATAATGATGCTGCCGGTAACCACACAATTATATAAATCGGCCATTTTGTGCATCCACTGCATGGTTTTACCACCCATTTCTTCGGCTAAGGCTTCGGAGTTCATGCTAAAACCGGTGTTAAACATTTCGGGCAGGATAATTAAATCTGTTTTTTCCCGTACACCCATCGAGAGGCGAAGAGCAAGGTTTAAGAGGTTCTTATCGATGTTTTCCCAAAAAAGATAAGCCTGAAAAACAGTTACTTTCAGGTTTTCTATTTGAGTGTAAACAGGTGCTTCCATTTCTATATGAGTTTGGTGCCGTTAAATATTCTTTAATTTCTCTGCAGCTAAAGCCAGTGTTTCGTGCTCTTTGGCAAAACAGAACCTGATAATCTTGTGGTCGGTACCTTTCTGGTAAAATGCAGAAACAGGTATTGTGGCCACACCAAATTCTTTAATCAGCCGCATACTAAAATCGGTATCTTTTTCATCGCTGATGTTCCGGTAGCTAACGCACTGAAAATACGATCCGTTACAGGGTAGTAGTTCTAACCTGCTTTCGGCCAGCAGACTTCTGAAATAATCACGTTTCTCCTGAAAAAAGGCAGCGATTCCGGTGTAATTGGTAGGTGTTTGCAAATAAGTGGCAATAGCTTGTTGCATGGGACTATTAACGCTGAAAACATTAAATTGGTGTACCTTCCTGAATTCTTTGGTTAGTTTTTCGGGTGCTAGGCAATAGCCGAGCTTCCAGCCTGTAGCATGTAAAAGCTTGCCGAAAGAGGCCACAATGAAGCTCCGCTGCTTTAATTCGGGATATAACATTACACTTTGGTGCTTTTGCTCATCGTAAATTAAATGCTCGTACACTTCATCACTCAAAATCAAAATATCTGTACCAGTAACCAGTTTAATCAGGGCTTTCATGTCATCAGCTGATAAAATGCTGCCTGTTGGGTTTTGTGGCGAATTTAAGATGATCATCCGGGTTCTTGACGTAAAAAGCTTCTTCACCATATCCCAGTCTATGGCATAATCGGGAGGGGCAAGTTCGTAGGTCTTAACCAGTCCGCCAAGCAGTTTAATGGTTGGTGCGTAACTATCGTAGGCTGGTTCAAATATAATTACCTCATCTCCAGCACTGATGATAGCGGCCAGCGCAGTAAAAATAGCCTGAGTACCTCCGGCCGTTACTGTAATTTCGGTATCAGGATTATATTTTACTTTATAAAGGTTTTCTACTTTAGCAGCAATGGTTTCTTTTAAAACGGGCAAACCAGGCATGGGTGCATATTGGTTAAAACCATCCTGCATAGCCTTAGTCACCAGTTCAACCAGATTTGGATCGCATGCATAATCCGGAAAACCCTGCGATAGATTAATGGCATTGTGTTCTGCCGCAAGCTTGCTCATCACCGTAAAAATGGTGGTACTTACGCCAGGAAGTTTAGATTGTATATTCAGCATCTTATAAGCGAAAATAGGAAAAAAAGCTTAAAGCCTATAGCAAAGCCCTTAAAAACGATAGGTCAGGGGCATCAATTAAAGTTTATATCAGATTAAACCCTGAGTTTAATATCGTGTCAATGCAAATGGTGTTGGCTTTGGTGATGATTCAAAAAGCAGTGGGTCAAAACGTATCATTTCCAATATAATTTAAGCTTATTTATAATTATTCCAAATTAAACCATTTCCTTTGTAAGGCAATCTCAAATTAACTTGAATATGAAATTTAAACACCTGGCCACAGCCTTTCTGTTGGTGGTTACAGCTTCTTCTTTTATTACGCCGGTTAAACCCTTGCGTACTTTTGTATCCAATTATGAAAATGTACTGGGAACATCGTTAGAGCTAAAATTTAAAGCGGCCACTCAAGCTGATGCCAACCTCGCAGAAGCACGTGCCCTGAATGAAATTGATCGTTTAGATCATATTTTAAGTGCTTATAAAGCTGATAGTGAATTTAGCAAATGGATGAATAATAGACAGCAAACCGTTAAAATTTCGCCCGAATTATTTGAGGTATTACAGCAGTTCGAACATTATAAAACGGTAACCAATGGCGCCATCGATGCTTCGGCAGAAGTGATTAGCAGGGTATGGAAAAAGGCTGCTGAAGCCAATCGTTTACCCACTGAAGCGGTATTACAGGATGCAGTGAGCCTGGTTAAACAAAAGCACTACAGTCTTGATGCACAAAATAAAACCGTTACGCGCCTGAATCATGCACCACTTGCTTTAAACTCGTTTGCCAAAAGCTATATCATCAATAAGGCTGCAGAAGCCGCTATGCAGGCGCCAGGGATTGAAAATGTGGTGGTTAATATTGGTGGCGATATGGTGATTAAAGGTAGCCAAACCGAAAACATTGAAATTACAAACCCTAAGGCATCTGCCGAAAACGAAGCCGCTTTAACTACGGTAAAAGTAGCCAATATGGCTGTAGCAACCAGTGGTAACTACCACAGGGGTTTTAGCATAGGTGGCAAATGGTATTCGCATATCGTTGATCCACGTAGCGGAAAGCCTGTATCAGAGATTATCAGTGCTACAGTTATCGCAACCAATGCAAGTGAGGCCGGTGCGCTGGCAACAGCCTTTAACGTACTTACCCTAAATGAAATTGCGCAACTAACTTCGGGCAACAATGATATCGCCTATTTATTGGTTACTAAAGACGGCAATGAGGTTAAGAGTAAAAACTGGAATAAATACGAGCTTGTAGAAGAGAAAAAGACTGTTACCAGCCCAAAGGCTAACCGTGCCGATAAACTTTGGAATACCAAATTTGAATTGCTGGTTAATCTCGAAATTGCCAGTATCGAATCGGCTGATGGTCGTAGGGTACGCCGTCCTTTTGTAGCGGTTTGGGTAGAAGATGCAGCAAAAAACCCTGTTCGCAACCTGGCCATCTGGTACAATAAACCCCGCTGGTTACCAGACTTAAAATCGTGGACGAGATCAAACGGCGATGAATTTAAAAAAGGTGCCGAAGGCAAATTGAGTTCAACCAGTTCTGCAACTCGCGGCCCGGGTAAGTATAGCTTAGTTTGGGACGGTAAAAATGATAGCGGACAATTGGTAAAAGAAGGCAAATACACCGTTTATATCGAAGTGGCTCGTGAGCACGGTACCTATCAGCTTATTTCGAAAGAAATGAAATTTGCCGGCTCAGCACAAAAATTAGAATTAACCCCCAATCCGGAATTAGCATCAGCATCACTTGAATACAGAAAAATCGGAACCGCAAAAAAGTAGTTTAATTGCCGTACCGGCAGGTTTAGGTAAAATGGCAGTAAAAAAAGAGAGTGGCAAAGGTAAGGGTAAAAAGCGTTTAGCCGGATTATCGCGATGGCTGCACATTTACCTTTCGATGGTGAGTTTTACCATCCTTTTATTCTTTGCCGTTTCGGGTTTAACTTTAAACCATGCCGATTGGTTTACCCCAGGCAAAGAAGTGGTTACCAAAGATTCGGGAACAGTTAACCTCAAATGGATTAAGGTAGCCGATACATCAAAAATTAATAAATTGCAATTAGTAGAATTCCTGCGGAATAAACATGAGGTAAAAGGTGCTTTGGGCGATTTTAGGATTGAAGAACAGGAGTTAAGCTTAACTTTTAATGGGCCTGGTTATGTAGCAGATGCTTTTATCGATCGTGAAACAGGTAAATACGAACTTGCTGTTACGCGGATGGGTGTTGTTGCGGTAATAAACGATTTGCATAAAGGCAGGGATTCTGGCAAAGCCTGGTCGTGGATTATTGATATCTCGGCTGTATTGATGACACTGGTTTCTATTTCAGGGATTATTCTGATTTGTTTTATTAAAAAGAAACGTTTGAGTGGTTTTATTATCGCTGCAGCAGGAACGATTGCTTGTTATTTGATTTATAAGTTTTTAGTGCCATAATTGTTTACCACAAAGACAGAAGAAACACAAAGCCGTGTTTATTTATAAAAAATGCTGAAAGAAAATCGTGGTGTCATCAGTCTTAACCGTCATTTCGAACGAAGTCGAGAAATCTAACTAGTTTAGCCCCTTATTGTTAGAAAAAATAAGATCTAATACTAAACGCCTATGTTTTTCCCGCAGATATAAATGATTTTACCGCAGATCATATTGATTTAATTACTAATCTGAGTGCCTTTTCTGCGAAATCAGCGGGAAATAAAGTGCTTAAAAACTTAATGCGCCACTACAGCCGCATCAGCGCTTGCTTCTACTTCACTAACAATAAACCTGCGGCCAATTAACAAACAAAATAGCGCGATAAACGCTGCTGCTGTCATTACCAAAGGCATAGGCACAACCGAATGTTCGCTAAACAAACTTACCATTACCGAAGCCAGCGCACCCAAACCCATTTGTAATGCTCCCATTAAAGCCGATGCACTACCGGCATTTTTAGAAAACGGGGCCAGCGATAATGCTGCTGCGTTGGGGTTAATAAGTCCTAAGCAGGCCAGAAACAAAGCGATAAAACCAATAGTACTGTATAAACTGAGCCAGTTATTTAAGGCAAAAATTAAGAATACAAGACTAAATATACACTGGGCAACTAACGCCCAGGTTACAATCTTTTTACTGCTGAACCATTTTAATATTAAACTATTCACCTGACTCGAACCAATAAATGAAACCGATAGCAGCGCGAATATCCAGCCGTAACCTGTTTTACTTACTTCGTAAATTTTCATAAACACGGTTGGCGATGACGATACATAGGCAAACAAGCCAGAAAAGGTAATAGCGCTGATTAAGGCATAAGTATAGAACTGAGGTTCTCGTAATACGGTGTAAAAGCTGGTTAATATAGGCTTCGGCTTTAACGAATAATTTGGATCGGGCTTATAGCTTTCAGGCAGCTTGAAAATAGAGGCCAAAAGCATTAAAACTGCCATGAAACCTAAAAATACGAAAACATATTTCCAGCCCAGTGCCGAAATTAAATAACCACCGGCAGTAGGAGCCAGCATAGGCGAAACGGCAATCACCAACATTAACGAAGCAAATACCTTAGGGCTTTCTTCTACTGAAAACAAATCGCGCACCATAGCAACTGAAGCTACAGCAGTGGCACAGCTTCCGATGGCTTGTACAAAGCGTAAAACAATGAGTTGGTTTACATCAGTTACGGCTAAACATAAAAATGAAGAGAGTATATAAAGTCCCAGACCAAAATACAATGGCTTTTTTCGGCCATATTTATCCAACAGCGGTCCATATAAAAGCTGACCAGCCGAAATTCCGATAAAAAAGCTGGATAAGGATAGTGAAACTACAGATTCGGTGCTTTTTAAATCTTTGGCAATATCTACAAAACCAGGCAGATACATATCAATAGAAAAAGGACCAAGGGCAGCAAGTGAACCTAAAATAAGTATTAAATAGAAGTGTTGTTTCTTAGCCATGATCTGTTAGTTTTTCGGAGGCGCAAAGATTGGGAGATTTAATTTGCTAACCTAAATTTGCGGGTCGAGCGATTGTAAAAATTACAGTTGGCGGTTAAAATGAATAAATTAGCCCGGAACTGAACGTAAGGTTCCTGTTAAAAAGCATAATCTGCGCTGTAATTTGATAGATTATATTTAGATTTATTGCCTATGACTTTTAAAACGAAAGAAAGCCGTTTACTACTTGTTCTGGGTAGTTTTTTTGTGGCCAATGCTATATTATCAGAGTTTATTGGTGTTAAATTATTCAGTGTAGAAGAAACCATTGGCATGAAGAAGTTCGACATCAACCTATTAGGTGTGCCACATCTTTCGTTCGTAATGTCGGCAGGGGTACTAACCTGGCCCATTATCTTCATCATGACAGATATTATAAACGAGTATTTCGGGGTAAAACAGGTAAGGTTTTTATCTATTCTCACTTCTATTTTAATAGCCTTTGCTTTTATCGTGGTTTGGGGATCTATGCATTTAAGCGCAGCCGATTTTTGGGTGCATCAAAATATTAATGGGGAAGACCTGAACATGAACAATGCCTTCGCGGGTATTTTTGGGCAAGGCATGTGGATTATTGTCGGCTCAATAACCGCCTTTATTATAGGCCAGATGGTTGATGTGCTCATTTTTCACCGCATTAAGAAAATTACGGGAGAGCGGGCCTTGTGGTTAAGGGCTACGGGTTCAACACTCATTTCTCAGTTTGTAGATAGCTTTGTGGTAATTTTTATTGCATTTTACCTTAATCCACAATACCACTACACCTGGAAAATGGTTTTTGCCATAGGCTTAGTGGGCTATACCTACAAATTTATTGTAGCCATTTTAATGACCCCGATTCTGTATCTGGTACACCGGATTATTGACGGCTATTTAGGCAAAGATTTGGCGCATAAGTTAATGAAGATGGCAGGCAGAGGATAACAATAAAAACTAACCAAATATAAATACTTATGAAATTAAATTATTTAATGGGCCTTGCTGTGCTCTCACTTGCGGCTTGCAATAGTTCGGCAGAAAAACAAAAAGATCAGTCGCTGAATATTGAAGGCACCTGGCAGTTGGTTTCGGCTACTACCTCGCAGCATGGCAAAAGTGAGGTAACGGATTATACCGGTAAACTGAAAATGATCAAAATGTTTAACAATACCCATTTTGCATTTTTAAAACACAGTGTTAACCCTAAAGATACTGCTGATTTTGATGCCGGAGGCGGAACTTTTGTACTGGATAAAGATAATTATACCGAACACCTCGAATATTATAAAAACAAAAACTGGGAAGGAAAGACTTTTAATTTCAAACTCAGCATCAATAAAGATACTTTAACCCAACAAGGCGTAGAAAAGGTAGAAGGAGAAGGGGTGGACCGGGTGATTATTGAAAAGTATGTTAAAGTAAAATAAAACACAAAAGGCCGGACTCGCTCCGGCCTTTATGCTTAACAACAAAACAAATAAAAAAATTAACCTTAAAAATTAAGAAGCTGTTTAAAAATGAATAAATAATTCACAGGTCTATCAGGTGGGTGAGGACACCCACCTCTAGCGAATCCTAATGGGCGGTGGAGACAACGCCCATTAGATATTTCACAGAAATTTAAACAGTTTCTAAGTTTAAAGGGCTGCCAGTTCTTCGGCAAAAACATTTTCACTCAGCAGCTCCTGCTTGTAAATCTGCCGGCCGGTATAGGCCACAAAAACAGATTGATCTAAAAGCAATTCGCGGTTCTTGATCAGGCTTTCCAGCTTAACTGTTCCAACCACATATTTATAACTATCGGCAGCATAACGTTCGCTAATGTTATCAAATTCCAGTAAGGTAATCAGATCTTCATCTGCGTAGCGTAAATACACTTCCAGTAAAATTTCTTCAGTATGTTTTACACCGTTTTCTGAGTGGTACTTTTTATACTCATAACGGTAATCGTAGCGTAATGCGGCAATATCCGACAATACAGCTGCACCGGTTGGATGGCCACCTGCACCTTTACCATAGAAAAACTGTTTATCGGCAAAAGCAGCCTGTACTGCTACAGCATTATACTCGTTTTCTACATTATACAAGAAATCATCCTTAGCTACTAGTTTAGGCAAAACATAAGTTACCACATCTTTGGTATTTACCTTACGGGCTGTTGGTACCAGTTTGATTTTAAAATTTTTCTCGCGTGCATATTTAATATCGTACTGCGAAAGGTTTTGGATACCAATGTTCAGGATGATATCGGGGTTTACAAATAAACCATAAGCATGGGCCGTAGCAATAGCCAGTTTATATTTCGGATCGTAACCTCCCACATCCAAAATAGGATCGGTTTCGGCAAAACCTAAGTCCTGAGCTTCTTTCAATGCCGAATCGTAGCTCTGGTTTTCGTTAAATATTTTCGACAGAATGTAATTGGACGATCCGTTAAAAATGCCACTTAATGCATGGAACAATTCGTTATCGTAATATTCTTCCAAGTTACGGATAATTGGAATACTACCACACACTGCACCTTCATACAATAGGGAAGTACCGTGTTCTGCCTGTAAATCTACCAGCTCTTTTAAGTGGGTAGCAATCATTTTTTTATTGGCCGAAACTACATTTTTGCCATTTTTTAAGGCGGTAGTTACAATTTCGTATGCAGCATCTGCATCGTTAATCAATTCTACAATTGTATTGATTTCGGTATTATTCAGTATTTCGTTACGATCGGTAGTAAACAAATCTTTATTGAGCGTACGTTTCTTCTTTGGATCTTTTATCGCGATTTTAATGATTTCCAGATTCAGGTTCTGGCTCTGGATAATGTCCAGCAAACCTTGTCCTACAACTCCGAAACCAAATAAACCGATTTTTAAATTCTTACTCATTTTTATTTTGTGATTATACAGATAACCGGATTTTAACCGATCCTATTGTTCTTATATTTGTTTTTGTCTTTATTATTTAGCTTTACGCTTAAGTCTTTCTGCTTTTACTCTTTCTATGCAGTATGCTGTAATTTGATTATTTTCTTATCGCGGCTCTCTTTAATAAAAGTTCCGATAATATTGGTTAAAGTATTGGTTTCGATTAAGAACCCGTCATGACCATATTCAGAATGGATGGTGGCAAATTCAGCACCTGTAATGTGATCGGCCAGGTATCTCTGTTCTGAAATCGGGAATAAAAAGTCGTTTTCGATTCCAATTACCAGTGTGTTTGCTTTAACCAGCTTTAAGGCATCAGCTATGCTTTTGCGGTTGCGGCCAACATTGTGGCTATCCATTGCTTTGGTTAAATAATAATAACTGTATGCGTTAAAGCGATTGGTTAATTTCTCTCCCTGATAATTCTGATAAGACGAAGCCCTGAAATTATCAGTTTTATCGTTTACACTTTCTACCTGTGTGCTGCCATAGGCATTGTAAGTACGATAGCTTAAAAGTGCAATGCTTCTGGCTGCTTTCAAACCTTTAATGCCTCCATCAGGCTTATTGGCATAAAAAGTACGGTCGGTAGTAATGGCTAGTCGCTGACTTTCGTTAAAGGCAATTCCCCAGGGCGAATGCACGGCATTAGTAGCCACTAAAATCAGGTTCTCAATTTTATTCGGCTCAATAATGCTCCATTCAACAGCTTGTTGTCCACCTAACGAGCCACCAATTAATAGTTTAATGGTATCGATTTGTAAATGCGCCGCTAAAAGCTGGTGTGCTGATACAAAATCGCGGATGGTAAACTGCGGAAACGACAAGTAATAAGGCAGGCTGTTAACCGGATTGGTACTTAAAGGATTGGTTGTACCATAATTAGAGCCTAAAACATTAGCACAAATAATATAATGATCGTTTGGATTGAATAAAGCGTTTTGCCCAAACAAACCTTCCCACCATTCAAAAACATCGGCATTGGCAGTAAGCGCATGGCAAACCCATATTACGTTATCTTTCTTTGCGTTTAATTTGCCATATGTTTGATAAGCGATTTGCAGGTTACGGATTTTTTTTCCGCTTTCGAGCTTAAATTGTTTGTTATATTGATATGTTGATGCTGTGCTCATGCTAAAATAATGCTGATGGTAATAAAAAAAGGATTAGGCTTGTAAACTGGCTGCACTTACTGATAAGCCAATTGCTGCAAAAGCCTGCTCAAAATCGGCCTTAATGTCGTCGATATGCTCGATACCAACTGATACGCGAAGCGAGTTCGGTTTAACACCTGCAGCCAGTTGTTCGCTATCGCTTAATTGCTGGTGTGTGGTAGCCGATGGCTGGATAATCAGCGTTTTGGCATCGCCCACGTTTGCGAGGTGCGAAATCAGTTTTAAATTATCGATTAATTGGGTTGCTCTTTCTTTGCTGCCGTTTAACTCGAAAGATAAAACTGCTCCAAAGCCATTGCTTAAATATTTCTTTGCCAAATTATTGTATTTACTGCTGGCCAAACCAGGATAAGCCACTTCTTTAACTGCCGGGTGATTTTCTAACCAGGTAGCCAATTCTAAAGCATTATCTACATGGCGTTGTACACGAAGCGATAAAGTTTCGAGACCTTGCAATAACAGGAAAGAGTTGAACGGCGCAATAGCCGGACCTAAATCCCTTAAACCTTCTACACGGGCACGAATAATAAACTGAATATTGCCAAAAGGACCGTCGACACCGAAAACATCGCTAAAAACCAAACCATGGTAGCCTTCTGATGGTTGACTAAATTGTGGAAACTTACCATTTCCCCAGTTATAATTTCCGCCATCAACAATTACACCACCAATGCTGGTTCCATGTCCGCCAATCCATTTGGTAGCCGATTGTACCACTACGTTAGCGCCATGTTCTAATGGTTTAAACAGGTAACCTGCAGCACCGAAAGTATTATCAACAACTAAAGGAAGATCATATTTTTTGGCAATAGCCGCAATTTTTTCAAAATCGGGCACACTAAATGCCGGGTTACCGATAGTCTCTAAATAAATAGCTTTTGTTTTATCGGTAATTTTAGCTTCAAATTCTTCTGGCACATCCGGGTTAGCAAAATCAACATGAATACCCAAACGCTTAAACGCTACTTTAAACTGATTATAAGTACCGCCGTAAACATGAGATGAAGAAACAATGCTGTCGCCAGCCTCCAGGATATTATTTAAGGCAATAAATTGTGCTGCCTGACCAGATGCTACTGCTAATGCTGCTACGCCACCTTCTAAAGCTGCAATGCGTTTTTCGAAAACATCGCTGGTTGGGTTCATGATCCTGGTATAGATATTACCGAACTCTTTTAAAGCAAATAAATTGGCTCCATGCTCAGCATTTTTAAAACCGTATGAAGTGGTTTGATAAATAGGAACAGCCCTTGAGCCTGTAGTTGGATCGATTTCCTGACCTGCGTGTATTTGTAAAGTTTCGAATTTATATGAAGTTGACATAATCTTTAATGCTTAAATTTTTAAATGTTGAATAATCTGTAGGGATCAGATTAACCTAAAGGTTAAAGCTGTGTGGGCGTATCCCGTTTTAGCGGGACCTTCCAGTTTGAAAAACACAAAAAGGGAAGATTTTTAAATTACTGTATGCAACAGCACATACAAGTAATCGCCTGCATATTGCAACACATAAAAGACATAGAAAGATCTTCTACTTTTTTAAGGTTTGAACCAGGTTCGCTTAGCGATTGAAGATTTAATGTTTTCATCAGTTAAAATTTATATCACCAGATAACACCGTGTTAGCCAGTCAGGAATTGGCACCTTCTCTTTCTGAGGGTTGCCAGTGGGTCATGGAGCCAGTCTCTCGCCACTTCTTTATAAATCAACCTCTGAAGATTGACTTTTACTTAGCTTATTGCCAAATAATATTCCAAATGTCTGAATTTAATTTTAATCCACAAAATAAAATTTTGAATTTAAAGCAAGCTACTGTGAATGAGGGTGCTAATTTTAAATAATTAAGGCTCCTTAAATATTTTAATATAAAGTTAATGGTTAAAACTTTAAGTTTGTGTTACCTATCTAAATCTAATCATCATGAAAAATGTAAAATTCTATGGTTTGGCAATACTATTTACTGTTGCCTGCTTAAATAACGTTAATGCCCAGTTTGGTGGCTTAAAAGATAAACTACTAAAAGTGGGTACAGCACAGGGTGCTAAAGCCTTAGGGGTTGATAAATTCCTGAAACAGCCTGCTGCCATTACCACCAGTTTTGAAGATGTGAATCGCGAAGGCGAGATGATGCCCGATTTTAAATCGAAGGAGAAATTTCAGCCTTTATATTTATTACCTAAAAATCCGGAGGGCGGTTATGTGCTTTGCGAAGGTTTTTACGAAATGACCAATAAAAGCTATTGCCTTAAAGCCGGAACCTTTGCCCCTTCAAAAGGCGATGGCTACATGTTTGCTCCGGTTTTAGGACCCAAAGAAGAAATTGTAGTATCGATATTAAAGAGTGCCGAAAAGCACCCCGAAGTAGAACAGCACGATATTCAGGTTTTATTGTGGACCATTATTGCCCGCACAAAATTTGCCGATTACAGCGGCCAGGTTAAACTTACTGCCATTAAGTTACTTACACCTAAGCAACTTACCCAGTTAGAAGGTGGTGCTTTGGGCATTTTACCTTTTGATGTAATGGAGAAAGCTAAAGATCAGTTGCCATCAGGCTTAAAAGCTGTGTTTGAAGCCGAAAACAATATCAGGCAGTTGGTGGCATCAGGCAATTACACCTATGCTGATATGGAGAAATATGCAATTGTAGCAGGTATGGCACCTCCAAGAAGCGATGTGCCCAGCGGCATCTGGACCAAACATCCTGATGGTTATTATGTTCGCTATTTTCCTTCGGGCTATTCAATTACTAAAGTGCAGATTTATGTACCTAAAGAGTTATTGGCCAACGGCAACAAATTGGTTTACGATGCCGCAGGCGATATTGCTTGTCCGGCCAATACGGGTTCACAACGTTTAGCGCAAACCAATGAGCCTTTAGAAGCCAATTATTCGCTTAAATTAACTACGGTTTGTAACCCGAAATAGTTTTTAAGTCCTATAGATAACCCTATAAGGTTTTAGAAACCTTATAGGGTTAAATGCTAGTTTAAAGCCTGCTCCAAATCAGCAATAATATCATCTGCATGTTCCAACCCAACCGAAATGCGCAACAGGTTTTTAGGTGTTTTACTATCCGGTCCTTCAATCGAGTAGCGGTGTTCAATCAAACTTTCAACGCCGCCTAAGCTGGTAGCCTGCGCAAACAACTGCACTTTATTAACCGCTTTACTTGCTGCCTCTACACCACCTTTTACCAGGAACGACATCATACCACCAAAATCTTTCATTTGGCTTTTAGCAATTTCATGTTGGGGATGCGTTTCCAATCCCGGATAAAAAACAGCTTCTACCTTCGGGTGCTGATTTAAATATTTAGCTACTTTTTTACCATTCTCGCAGTGACCTTTCATGCGGTATGCCAGGGTTTTAATACTGCGCGTTAACAGATAGCAATCAAAAGGCGATGGAACGGCACCACCGGTTTGCTGCACATTCTTAATTTTATCCCACAGTCCATCCTTTTTCGCTGTAATCAAAACGCCACCTAATACATCGCTGTGGCCACCCAGGTATTTGGTACTGCTGTGCATTACAATATCAGCCCCGAGCAAAATCGGGTTTTGTAAAATAGGAGAGGCGAAAGTACTGTCGCAGGCAAAAGTTATATTGGCTGCCTTTGCAATTTTAGTTATTGCACTTATATCCGTAACTTTTAACAAGGGATTGGAAGGTGTTTCAGACCAAATGAGTTTGGTGTTAGGCTTAACAGAGGCTTTAACCAGATCCAGGTCTGTTTGGTCGACGAAATCAAATTCAAGTATATCGGCGAAAATGGTAAGTAATTGTTTTTTAAAGCCCCAATACATATCATCGGGTGCAATAATATGGCTCCCTGCTTTTAACGCCTGAAACAAGGCCATACCCGAAGTATTGCCCGATGAGAAAGCAGCTGCATCTTCACCGTATTCTAATTTGGCTAAAGTGTTTTCTAAAGCAGACCGGTTTGGATTGCTTACCCGGCTATACATATGGCCTCCAGGGTACCCGCCATGCTCATCGCGAAAAAAAGTTGTAGACAGATTAATGGGAGGAGTAACATCGCCTGTAGCACTGTTAACGAGATTAGATGCGTGAATAGCAAGGGTTTCGGGTTTCATGATAATAGGGGTTGATCGAAATAATATCAGATTGCAATTTAATATTTTGCAGCTAATTTAAACTTCGTAATTGTTTTGGCAAGATTTATGTAACAACTTTGACAGAATTTAAATTAAACTAAAATGAAAAGATTATTTATAGCTATCGCAATCGCATGTTCTACTTTAGTAATGTTACAAAGCTGCAATACTGCAAAAAGGGTAACCGCAGGTGTTACCGGTAGCAGAGGTACAGTAGTGCGCGACTGGGTAGTAAGCAATGTAGCTTTAGAAGGTTTACCTGATGGTGCCGTGCAAGGTTTATTCGGCGAGAAATCGTACAAATGCTTTCAGGGCAGTACCTGGAAATTAACCAACAGCGGTAACGGATCGTACACTTTACCGGCATCAAGCGCGTGCGGATCGGTAATGCAGACTATTTTCTGGTCGGCAGCACCAAAAGATCAGACTTTCCAGTTTAAAAAAATCTACGAAGGTGATAAAGCTAAAAACGTAACTGAAGGTTACCGTTTAGTATTAACCGAACTTTCGAGCACCCAAATGGTATTAAAATCGCCAATTGAATTTGGTGGCAGAACAGCAAACATCATTTTAACGTTTGTACCAGCTGCACGATAATATTTAGCATTGAAAAACATACCCGAAAGCACTTCTGAAAAGAGGTGCTTTTTTGTTGTGTGCCAGG